>CAZOXR010000048.1:0-7138 GCA_964583885.1 uncultured Methanosarcinales archaeon
GAAGGTATGGAGCTTTATGAAGCTGGCGAATGTGTGGATATCTGCGGTAATGGCATGATTGATGCAAAAGAGGATTGTGGTAGTTGTCCAAAGGATGTTAGCTGTACAGACAATTTTATTTGTGAGAATAAGGAGTGTGTTCCTGATGAGATTACATGCCCAGATGGTTATGTTCTTAGTGAAGAAGGAACATGTGAACTGATAATCGAATGCAAAAAAAACCAGGAGTTAACTGATCAGGGATGTATCCCTATTGAAGATGATTGCATGCAGGATGATGATTGTATTGGAAAAGAGGAATGCAAGGCTGGTGTTTGCGTTGCTCCTCCAACGCCAAGATGCGAAACTGATGAAGAATGCCCTCCAAATAAAATATGCAGTGGTGGCATTTGTGTGAGGAGCATTGAACCTCCTGGGCCTCCTGAACCAGAACTCACAGGAGAAGAATGTATTCTAGCATCTGATTGTTCTGGAGGGAATGATATATGCTCGAATGGAGACTGTAAAGAGATACCTGAAGAATTTATTGAAGAAGAATCTGAAGAAGAAATAGAAGAGGAAGAGGAAATTGAAGAAGAACCTGAAGAAGAAGAAGAAGAAGAGATTGATGTGGAAGAGGAGGAAGAGGAAATTATTGAAGAAGAACCAAAAAAAGAGAAAAAAGAAAAGAAACAAGAGTCAGAAGAAGAGCCTGAAGATGAAGAAGAGGAAATTCCTGAGGAAGAACCTGAAGAAGAAATAGAAGAGGAAGAGCCAGAAGAGGAAGAGCCTGAAATAACAGGAGCTTCTGTTTTTAATGCTATGACTGGGTTTGCAACAAGCATCTTAGGTCTTGCTGTAGAAGATGCAGAAAAAGGATGTAAAGGGGATTCTGATTGTGGGCCTAACCAAAACTGTGATTCTTTTACAGGAGAATGTCATTGTAAAGACTATTATTTTGATTGTAACAGCAGAGATAGACAAGGAAATGATGAAGATGGCTGTGAATCAGAAGATCCAACCTGCGGTGGAGAAAAAGAAACGTGTGAAGGAGGATGTAACGAAAACGAATATTGTGATGAAGAAAGAGGTCACTGCATGTGTAATGAAGGTTTCTATGATTGTGATGGTTATGGGGGCTATGGGGGGAATGGCTGCGAGTCTGAAGAAGAATGTGAAGGTTGTAAAAATGATTCAGGTTGTATGCAAGATGTCTGCGCTCCATGGGATATAAAACGTGTTATTGACATTGGATGTGTTCAAGGCTCAGCATGGAAAGAGGAAACAGGTGTAATAGCCTTCGGGGGTGGCTGTAACTTCCGTCCCACAGGCGTAGTAGGTCCTTTTCTTGGCTTTAATGCATGGGGAGAAAGATTCGAGCAGGTTCAATGGTATCACGAAGCTATGGAACAGTTTGGGAGACACTGGTGCGACTTTGAGCTTGGAAACCTAATAGAGCAAAGGATAGAGCTGCAAGAGAGTTATAATCAGGAATTCCTGACATGGTTCTTTGAAGAATATATGATGAACACTGAGCCAGATAGATGGGACGAGTACCAGGATGGGATATTTGATGCTTACTGGAGGATTGTTGATAATTCATGGCAAACAAACATGCAGCTAAGATGTTTAAATCTAAAGAAATTTCCTTCAGAGTATGAATTGGTTGGTGAGATAGAGTATGAATCTGAATATGGATATGTGAAGTTCTGGGAAGAAAAGGCTGTATTGGATGGTGTAGAAATCTTCTCCCCTTATATGCAGATAGGGATAGCATTCCCTCCAAAAGAGTTTGTTAAAGAAAATTTTAGGACATCAATGGAAAGGGGCGTGATGCCAGGACCTCCTGGACAAGAAAAGCCTGAGCTAACTCCAGCAGAGATAAAAAAGGCAAAGCAAAATAAAAAGTTCATGAAAGAAATAACTGATATAAGCGATGATTTTGGCGGAAGCGCTGATTTCCTGATAACAATTAATGATGACGATGAAATTTTATATAAAGCAATGCTAACAATCAATCCTGAAATAATATTTAATTTTGAGATAAAAGATATTGATAGTGAGCCTGATGTAACAATCACTGTTGACTTTGACTTCATGTATGAGCTAATTGAAATGATAGAAGAACCTATTTGGCTGGAAAAGCCTCCTTGGGAAGAGAGAAGAATGAAAGAAAAAATAAAAGGAGCTATAGACAAAGGAAAGATGCTTGTAAAGATAACTGGAGCAATTGCAACTGGAAAGATAAAAGTAGATCCATTATCACAGGTTGGAAAAGTAACAACAGTACTGGGATTTATGTTTGAACAGGGTCCGAAAGGGAAGGGACCAAGAGATGAAGAAGACTGATTAATGGAAACAAAATTGAGAATTTAATAGTCAGAGATTATTCTTTAATACTTCACATCAATTATCCACAACAATCACTCATTTCTTTTCTAAACCAAAATATATTTATATTATAGGTATACACTAAAACAAATGGGTGGTATTAAAATGAAAACAATAGCATATATTCTTACATTAATTCTGTTATTATCAGCAGTATCTGCATTAGAAATAAGAGAAGGCGATGAAATATTAATAGAAGAATATCTAAATGAAAGCCTTTATGCTGCTGGTGAATCAATCACAGTTGATGCAGCAGTAAACGGCGATATCACTGCATTTGGCGGAACTGTTACTACAAACAAAAAAGTCAAAGCTGACCTTGTAGCAATGGGCGGCACAGTCTCAATAAATTCTGAAGTTGGCGATGATATACATGCTTGTGGCGGTAGTATAAACATCAATTCTGCAATAGGCGGAGATGTAATGTCTCTTGGAGGAACTATTAACATAAACAGCGATGTAAAAGGAGACTTAAGAACCATAGGCGGCACAATTAATGTCAATGGCAAAGTGATTAGAGATGTCCTTGCATTAGGCGGAAGCATAAACATCAATGGCCCAGTAGGTGGGAGTCTTGCACTAACTGGTGGCGAAGTAACAATCAATAGTGTAGTGTTAGGAGATGTCACTGTTGAAGCAGGCAAAGTTAAGCTAGGAAAAAAAGCATTGATCAAGGGCGACCTTAAGTACAGAAGCAAAGAAATCATATTCAAAGAAGAGCAAGTTGAAGGCTCAATAATCAAAGAAGAGCCAAGAAAACAAATAAAATTTCCAAGTAAAACTGTATTAATGATATTTGGCGCTTTGGCATTATTATTAATAAGCATAATTGTTGTAGCAATCTTTCCAAAATTATCTACTGCACTAGCAGACAATATCAAAAAGGATTTCTGGAAAATGCTTTTGTATGGATTATTGGCATTGATAGTAACCCCAATAGCTGCAATAATAATTGCAATAACAATAGTGGGGATACCAGTCACAATAATATTGATATTCTTGTATATATTAGCGATATATATCTCAAAAATATTTGCAGCGCTTTACATTGGAAAAAGAGTTATCAAGTCTAAGAAAGTAGTAATGCCTGTAATTGTAGGAATAATTATTTATATTATTCTGGCAAACATTCCATTCATAGGATGGTTGGTAAAACTATTAGCAATACTTCTTGGTTTAGGAACAATAACTGCAGCAATCTTTACCAGGAAGAAAAAGAAGAGGTGAACAAATATGGCTAAAAAAGTAGAGGTAGTTAAAGAGAATAATTGGTGCTGCTGGGGAGGAAGCCAAAAAGGATTCCCTTCATTTGCAGTGATAATATTAGTGCTTGGCTTGTTCTGGCTGTTAAATGAACTGGGTGTAATAACCACCGGTGTTCCATGGTTTCCAATAATACTGGTAGTGATTGCACTAGGCTGGATTATAGATCATTACAGGAAAAAATAAATTTTATTTTTTTATTGGGTTATTTCTTCTTTCTTAAACATAATCATCATTGGCTTTATTGCTGCTAAAATAGCAATTACCAGATACCAATGCCATGCTATGCTTAACAATGGCGCCCATAACTTTGCCACCATCAGAATAAATGCTGCAGTGCTAAGCTTTATCAAAGATATATCAAACCAATGCATGTTTGGTATCTTTGAATCAAACCAACTAAATATACCCATATAAATCACCTCTAAACCATTTAAAGAGCTTTAAATATAAATAGCTTTCTAATAAGAAGATTTAAATACGCACACTTATTTTATATAAGGATAATATACCTTTTTTTCATTTTTTAGAGTTTGGGGGTGAAGATGAAAAAACTAATTCTTGTAATCATACTAGTTAGTGTAATATTGTCTACTTATCCTTACATGATAAAAGATAATTGGAGCAGATTAATATGAAAAAAATAAATCAATTAATCTGCTTGGTTGTTTTTGGGATTGTATTAATACCAACTGTAAATGCGCTATCTTGTGGCAGTACAATTTATACAAGCTTTAATTTAACTTATGATATGGCAGTCTGCACTGGCTATGGAATTATTATCGGCGCTGACGATGTTACTCTTAACTGTAAAGGACATGAAATTAGAGGTAATAATGCTTTGGGTGGCATTCTTGCCATCGGTAAAAGAGATATAAAAATTCAGAATTGTCGTGTTGAAAATTTTCAGTATGGTATACGAATAGCAGGTTCGCGCAATTCAGAAATTCTAGGCAACAGCCTAACCAATAATCACTATGGAATCTACTTAGGTGGTAACACAGATAACATTACTGTAAGTGGTAATACAATACACTCAAGACCTGAAAGCACATCTGGAATTGATGTCTCTCATGAGGGTGATATAAACAAAATCTATGGAAACGCACTCTTTACAAAAGGAATCAATCACAATTCCTGGACTCTTGATAATAATACCTATTGTATAGGTGTAGGAAACTTATATGTGGGTGGTGCAGCAATCCAAAGACCTCATGGTGACTGCGGACCAATGCCTAACGTAGGGACATTCTCAATAAATCCTTCTCACACAGGTGGGATAGGTTTTAGTGAAGAGACTAGTGGAGTCTACTATACTAGCGCATCAGTACAGGAAGTTATTGGAAATACTAACTATAACTCACACCAAACCATATATCTGGAACCAAATACAGGACCTTATTCTGCAAATCTCATTTTCCCTTACCTCAAGTCTACTACACTTGATTGTGGAGGCAATATTTTACAGGGCAGTGGTGGGGGTGTTGGAATTTATCTTGTCGAAAGCCCATCTTCACAAATAACAAATTGCAGAATAGAAGATTTTGGCTTTGGCATACGTGTAACCCAAAGATCAGATTCAAGGAATATAGGTATAAACGGAAACGCCCTACGAAGAAATGGCGTAGCTGTTTTTTTAGAAGATATTATGAATGTAGGCATATTAAATGTTGATATTCATTCTAATGATTTTGAGAATAATACGGGTTATAACATTCAAAATACACAAAAAGGCTATATTAATGCACAAAATAATTGGTGGGGCACTATTGATCCCATAGTGATTGAAGATAAGATATACCACCAGGCTGACCATGCAAACGTCGGCGCTGTAACCTATATTCCATATTTTGAGGAGCCTAATATATCTCCATTAGAAATAGTTAAATATTCAGTGCCAGATGGCATACTCAATGAATATATGGCGTATCGGTTTGAAACCGAGGGGGGATATCCTCCATATTTCTACTCCATTTCTGGAGAGCTAGCTCCAGGTATGGATTTTACTGACAGCGGTTTATTACAAGGAATTCCTACAAAGATTGGAAGTTATAACTTTACTGTTAGTGTTACTGACTCAGGTACTCAACTAAATTCCAAGAACGTCATGCACAATGTTCACTTGGAGGAGCCAAAACCTAAACTTAAACTGAAGAAATTTGGCACAATAGCTATTCCGGGAAGAAATGTTGTCTATGTTATTCTAGTTACGAATAAGGGAGAGTTACCATCAAAGAACAACAAAGTGACAGAGGTTTTAGAACCATGGTTTACATTTGTCTCATCAAATCCAGATCCTACTGCTATAGTATCGAGTAACAGAGAAAGAGTAATATGGCATATTCCAGACCTTGAGGTTAATGAATCAGTCATAATAACATATAAAGTTGCGCTAAGCTTACTATATCCTGGAACAAATGCAATTTTTCCGGAAGATTCCACAGTAAGGGGTCCAGCTTGCGCCCAAGGTGGTGGAGCAGGTGGCTAAGATGAAATCCAACATATTCCGGATGATTGTTGTCTGCTTTGTTTTGTGTTTTTTAGCTGATGTTGTAGCTAGCACTGGGTGTATTGACCCTAGAGGAACTGCTATTGTAAACATAGCTTATCAACAACTAAACTCCCATTACCTTTGGGGTACATACGGCCAAGTACCAGATAGGTCTGACCAAGAGCCTCTTGCTTCTGGTAAAAAAGTTTATCACAGCACAGTTTACATAACAGATCCTCTTTTAGCTTTTGTCAGCGGTTTTCCTGAACATAACTATCACACTGCCACTTATGCTGCAACAGGATTTCATGACTGCTGCGGAAGACCTAGTTATGTAAACGCTTTAGGATTGGCTCCTGGAGATATAAATGATCCAAAACTTAATGATCCTACTTATTATAAAAAACATTCATGGCTCAGATATGATCTTGGGTGGATAAATACAGAAGACGGTTATGAATGGGATCCGAGATGTGAGAGCGTATATGGGCAAGCATGTGAAGGAATAAGACATTTTGATTGCTCAGGTTTAGTATGGTATTCATATCAATCAGCTGGAAATGATATTGGAGAAAAGATTACAGCTAAAGATTATGCGAAAATTGACTGGGATTTAAAGGATTTATCTGCGCTTCAACCAGGAGATTTATGTTATCGGGGAAAGTCTAAAATAACACACATAGGTATATACATGGGTGATTATTGGGATACTGGAGACAATTATATTATTCATGCAGCAGGTAGTCCAAATGGAGTTATAGCAGAGATTTTTAATCCATCTTATTGGAATCGTGGTTGTGGAAGACTACTTCCATGCCTTCAAGACTGTCATTGTGATGATGGGGATCCCTGTACAGAGGACACATGTGACACCTTTACAAAAGAATGCCGTTATATACCCTTATTGGATTGTTGTAAAGAAGATTCGGATTGTGATGATAAAAATTTTTGTATGATTAATAAATGTATAAAACAATCTGGAGAGTCTACAGGATTTTGTGAAGATACACCCAA
>CAZOXR010000049.1:0-2469 GCA_964583885.1 uncultured Methanosarcinales archaeon
TGACGAGACGTAGCTTTTACGACCAAAGGGAGTAAAAGCGAAGTAGGCCATAGCCCATGATTAACCAACAAACCATAAATTATTTAAACTTCCCCAGCCTAGATTAATAAAAAAAGAGGTCATTATGGAAGCTATAACTTTTTTAACTTATCTTGCTGTTTTATTGTTGCTTGGCATAATATGCACACTAATATCTCAGAAAATAAAAATTCCAAATATCTTATTGTTAATAATAATTGGGATGCTCCTTGGAAAAATGAAGTTTCATGGCATGCCAATAATGGAATTTCCCGCTGTTTTCCTGACAAGCATAGCAATTTTGGCTTTGGTGATGATCATATTTGATTCCAGCTCAAGATTCAAATTAAAGGATTTTGACACCCTATCAATGAATGCCTTAAAGCTTACAGGCATTTTCCTTTTTCTTAACATAATCTTTCTCAGCATTGCTACCATATTTGTATTTGGTATGAAATTCAATGTTTATTCTGTACTTGCAGCATTGTTATTCGCTGCATTAATGTCAGGAACAGATCCTGCGGCAATATTTACCATGTTTAAACAAACCAAAAATAAAGTATTAGAGCTATTAGAGATTGAATCCCTCTTAAATACGCCAATGATTGTTTTGCTGCCCTTCATAATATTAGACCTTATAAAAAAGATTGAAGTACAGGCAATTATATCTTCCACATTCTTTGACCAGGCCTTCCCTTTATTACAGGATTTTATTCTAAGATTAATAGCAGGGATTGGTGCTGGCATTTTAGTGGGAGTACTCATCTTCAAAATTATGAAAAGGCAGTATTCATCAGTTTTATCACCTTTAGCAATAATAACAGCTGCATTAATGACATATATATTGGCAGAGAATTTTGGAGGTAATGGAGTTCTGGCTGTAACAACAATGGGCCTGTTTTTTGGCAATGTGTATGTAAAACAAAAAGGGGAATTACAGGAATTTTCATCGCTATTTGCAAATTCACTTGAGATACTTGTGTTTATCCTTATAGGGTTTATAATAATCTTGCCGTTAAATCCCGATTTTTTAATAAGGTCACTTATACTTTTCACAATATACCTTATAATAAGGTATTTTGCAATTCAGCTCTCATTTAAGGAAGAATACACCATAAAAGAAAAAATATTTATGGCGTTAAATGCCCAGAAAGGAATAGCTGTTGCCGTAGTTGCATTCACACTAACAATATTGGATATAGGAGAAATATCTTTAATACTAAACATTATACTGGCATTTATGCTTTACTCAATACTATTATCTACTATTGTTGTAAAATTTTCAAGATATTTTGTAAGTGAAGAAATCAAAACTCTTGCAAAAACTACATCAAAAAAATGAGTATTAAGATAGGTCCTGCTGGAACTTCTGGATTAGGTTATACTGAGGGTCTTGATAAATGCAAAGAACTTAGTTTAGAAGCCATGGAAGTGGAGTTTACATATGGCGTTAAGATGACTAATTCTCAAGCAAAAGAGATTGGTAGACTAGCTAAAAAAAACAAAATAAGCCTAAGTGTTCACGCGCCTTATTACATTAATCTTGCTTCTTCAGAAAGGAAAAAGGTTGTAGCATCAAAAAAAAGAATATTAGACAGTTGCGAAAGAGGCCATCATCTTGGAGCAAAGTATATTGTTTTTCATGCTGCATTTTACCAGAAACTCAGCAAAGAAGAATGTTATGGGGTAGTTAAAAAAGAGATAATAGACATAAACACAAGCATCAAGAGGAACAAATGGGATGTTGTTCTTGCTCCTGAAACAACTGGCAAGATGAGCCAGTTTGGTGATGTTGATGAGATTTTACAGCTTCATAAAGATACAGGATGCAGCTTGTGTATTGACTTTGCCCATTTAGAAGCAAGGTACAATAAGAAAGCTGATTATGATACATTATTCTCAAAACTAAAGGCATTCAGGCATATACACTCACATTTCTCTGGAATTGAGTATGGTGAGAAAGGAGAGAGGAAGCACTTGATAACCCCTGCCAATAACATAAAAGAACTGCTCAAAAGCATTCTAAAACACAAAAAAGACGTAACAATTATTAATGAAAGCCCAGATACATTTGGAGATTGTATTAAAACAAAGAAGATATTGGGTGAATTATGAAAAGAATAATTTTAGACACAAACTTTCTGCTGATTCCCATACAGTTTAGAGTAGACATATTTGAAGAAATCAGGAGAATTTGTGATTTCAGGTATCAACTACATATTGTAGATAAAACGATAGAAGAGCTGGAAAGAATAATAGAAAAAGAAAAAACAAAGGACAAAGCTGCAGCTAGATTTGCCCTGAAATTGGTTAAAGCCAAGAAGATAAAGAAGATTAAGACAAAAAGTGATAAGTATGTTGATGATATTATGGTGGATTTAGTAAAAAAAGAGGATATTGTAGCAACACAGGATATGGAGTTAAAGCAAAAGCTAAGGAAGAAAGGAATAA
>CAZOXR010000049.1:2569-3647 GCA_964583885.1 uncultured Methanosarcinales archaeon
CTTTAAATAATACCAGTTAACCCTTTTTAAGTAAAATGTTTTATAAGATAGAACTACAGGACAATATAAGAGTTCCACCTAGCTCATTTGGTTTGGAGCTAAAGGAATCCATAACCAAAGGAATAAAGAAGAAATATGAGGGTTATATATCTAAAAATATAGGCATAGTTATAGACATATCAGATGTAAAGGATGTTGGAGAAGGAGTTATTGTTGCAGGAGACGGCGCTCCTTACTATGATGTAACATTTGACTTATTAAGCTTTAAGCCCGAATTACAGGAAGTGGTTCTTGGAAAAATAAGGGATATAGCTGATTTTGGGGCATTTATCAGCCTAGGGCCAATAGAAGGGATGATTCATGTCTCACAAACAATGGATGATTTTGTAAGTTTCAGCAAAAACAAAGTTCTAATTGGAAAAGAATCAAAGAAATCATTAAAGGTAAATGATTTATGCAGGGCAAGAATCATAGCTGTATCATTCAAAGACGCATCAAATCCAAAACTTGGATTGACTATGAGACAGCCAGGCCTAGGCAGACTAGACTGGATTGAAGAAAAAGATAAGCCAAAAGGAGAAAAAGAAAATACAAAAAAAGGAGAGAAAAAACCAGATAAAGAAAAGGCAAAAAAATGAAGAAGAAAGTATGTAAAAAATGCAAATTATTTGTTGAAGGCAGTGAGTGTCCTGTTTGTAAAAGCAATCAGTTCAGCACAAACTGGCAGGGCAGGCTTAATATTATAGATTCTAACAAATCAACAATAAGCAAAAAGATGGGGATAACAGTTAAAGGAGAATACGCAATAAAGGTAAGGTGAATTCTTTATGGATCTAAAAATTACAGAAGAAAAAGAAACCTCTCTATTATCAAGGAAGGAAATTGCAGCTGATATAACATTCAAAGGGCCTACGCCCTCAAAAGAAGATGTTAAAAAACAGCTTGCTTCCAGCCTTAAATCAGATGAAAAATTAATAGTTATAAAAAATATAATCACTTCATTCGGCTCAGAGAGTGCAAAAGTAGTTGCATACATGTATATGAATGAGGAAGATATGAAAAGAATAGAGCCAAAAGT
>CAZOXR010000049.1:3747-7130 GCA_964583885.1 uncultured Methanosarcinales archaeon
GAAAAAGGAAGCGCCTAAGAAGCAGGAAAAGAAATAATATTAATAAAAATGGCAGAAGAAAAAAAACCAAAAAAATCAACGCCTAAGCATGGCAGATGGAAATTCTACCAGGTTTCCGGAAACAAAGTGGAAAGAAAGAATAAGTTTTGCCCAAAATGCGGAGTAGGTATATTTCTGGCAGAACACAAAGAAAGGCTTACATGCGGAAACTGTGGTTATATGGAAGCAAAAAAGAAATAACTCATTATTTTGAATTCTGAAATATAAGCAGATCTTCGGTTGTCAGCTTGCCGCCTTTTTTCATCTTTTCTTTTATAATATCCCCCTTACCTTTTAGTATTTCCTGCTCTTTATCTTTTCTCCTTTTCCTGTGCTCTTTCTTATGTATATCAAGCTTCTCATTTACCTTATTCATCCCCATAAGCTTATCTTTCAGTTTATCGTTTGCTTCATTAAATTTCTTCTTGAACTCAATAAACTTTTGGAATGCCTTTTCTTCTTTTTTCTTTAGTTCATCTATCTCTGCTGAATTTGTTATGATTACCTCATGTTTAGCCTGGCTTTCCTTGGCCTTATCCTGAACCTTTTTATGGGAATCCTTAGCCTCATTCTTTAGCATATCAATCTCTTTTGATACGTCGCTCTTTTTGTTTAATATCACATTCAGCTCTTTTGTTTCCTTTAATTTCTTCTTTAATGCTTTTATCTTTTTCATTATCTCTTTCTCTTTCTCAAAAGAAATAACCTCTGTCTCTATCTTTGATTCCAGCATATCGATATCTTCTTTTATTCGGGAAGGGTTGCCTTTTATGTTGTGTTTCCTTATCAAATCTCTCTCTTGCTTGCCAATCTCTTTGATGTCAGAAATCTTGTTTTTGCTTTTATCATAAATCTCTTTTCTTTTTTCCTTGTGTTTTTTGACTTCTTCAGTCAGAGAATTCCTTTTGGTTTTATTTTCCCTTATATTTTTTATCTTGTCTTTTATTTCCTTAGAAAGAGATTCCTTCTTCCTGAACCATTCTTCTTTTTGTCCGTCCAGATGATTCAAACTAATCTTAAGATCATATATCTCCTTTTTCAGTCCATTTAGTTTTCCAAATAACCCATTTCTTTCTTTTTCTTGCATGCTCTCACGTTCTCTATCATTGGCATTTAAAAAAAATAAAAATTTAGCCAAATAAGGCGCCTAATCCAGCTGCTGCCTGCTCTTCGCTTTTCTTGTCGTCCTTTTTCTTTTCTGCTTTCTTTTCTTCTCCTTTCTGCTCTGCTGCTGGTGCAGCTTGTGCTGCTGGTGCAGCTACTGCTACTGCTGCAGTCTCTACTGCTTTTTCTATGTCTACGCCTTCAAGTGATGCTACTAACGCCTTTACTCTAGCTTCATCAACCTTGACACTGGCAGCTTCCAAGACTTTCTTTACTGAAGCCTCATCTATCTTCTGCTTTGCTTTGTGTAAAAGCATTGCTGCGTATATATATTCCATTTTGCTTGACCTCCAAAAACTTGTTTATTTGAACTCTTTAAAAGAGTTCTAAGAGTTAGAAGAGCTATGCTCTTCAAACTTTGCGAGGTACCAGAAATCTTTGATTTCTCAGTACCTCCGTGATTATGACTTTATTTCCTTAATGTTCCTTTTCTTTTTAGTTGCTCTACTAAATCTTCTACTTTCTTTTGCTCGTCATCTTTTTGCCCTTTTTTAACTTCAGGTTTTTTCTTTTCTGTTCCTTCTGTCCTGACGCCCCTTAAGGTTCCCTTTTTCTGCAGCTCTTTCATCAGTCTTTCTGTTTCTGGCAGCTCTTCTTTTACTTCCTTTTTTGGTTCTTCTTTTTTAATCTCTGGTTTTTTTGGTTGTTCCCTGCCAACTTTCTCTAAAATATCTGCTGCAGAAGGTCCTGGTCCCTGAGCCATTTTCTTTGTCTTCTCTACCATTTCCTTCACTCTGTCTTCTGTTGTAGATGCTTCTTTTTTCTTTTGCTCTTCAATTTTTCTTTTTTCAGATTCTTGCCTTTCTTTTTCTTCTTCTACTTTTTTCTGTTCTTCAATCCTTCTCTGCTCTTCTTGTTTTTTGGCTTCTTCAGCTTTCTTTGCTTCTTCTTGTTTTTTAATTTCTTCCTGCTTTTTTTCTTCAAACTCTTTCTGCTTTCTCACTTCTTCTTGTTTTTTCTGCTCTTCTTCCTTTCTCTTTAATTCTTCTGCTTTCTTTGCTTCTTCTGCCTTTTTCTGCTCTTCAATCTGTTCAAGGTGTTTCTCTTCTTCTTCTACTTCCTTTTTTAATTTCTCTGTTTCTCTTTTTTCTTCTTCAAGTTTCTTCCTTAATTCCTCTTCTCTTGCTTTTTTTTCTGCTTTCTTCTTTTCTTTTTCTTCAGCGTCTTCGACTTTTTTCTTCTCTTCTTGTTCTTTTTGCGTTTCTTCTTCTACTTCCTTTTTCAATTCTTCTGTCTTTTCTTTTTCTTCTTCAAGTTTCTTCCTTAATTTCTCTTCTCTTGCCTTTTTTTCTGCTTTTTTCCTTTCTTCTTCTTTAGCTTCTTCGGCTTTCTTTTTTTCTTCGTCTTCTTTTGGCTTCTCTTCAACTTTAGGAGCTTGAACTTCTGGTTTAGCTTCTTCTTTTTTCTCTTCTTTAACCTCTGGTTTTGGTTCTTCTTTCTTAACTTCAGGTTTAGGTTCTGGTTTCTTTTCTTCTTTTGGCGCTTCTTTTTCTTCTGGCTTAGCCTCTTCTTTTTTTGGCTCTTCCTTAACCTCAATATTAGCAGTACTGCTCAAGCCCATCATCTGCCTGTGTGCTTTGCCCAATAAATCATCAATAACCCCTTCATCAATTATATTCTCACTTAAGCCTAATGCCTTTGAATCATTAAATGCCTTTGAGATAAGATGCTCAACAGTATCTTTTGTTGGATAAGCAACAAACATTGCAACGTTAAATGCTCCACTTGCGCAACCCCTTAAATCAGCCATAAACTTATCTTCATCAACATCAAGAATGTCCTTTGAATAGATTGTGCCATCTTCGTATGTTGCAACTAGATCAAGGCCTACTTCCATTGGCTCTATTCCTAATCTAGTTAAGATTTCAGCCACCTTTGGCTTTATCTTTTCTCCTCTCTTTGCAACAACAGAGTCTTCCTTAACAGCAACTTTACCACCTTCAACACCAGTTTTAATGCCAATCTGGCCTAACTCCCCAATAATAGGTCCAGGAGCAAAGCTTGTTGGCCCAGCAGGAACAACAATATCTTTTGGCGCTACTTGCCCTGCTTTTGCTGGAGCTGCACTCTTATTCTTTTTCAGCATCTTAAACAGCTTGAAAGGATTCTCTTTTGTAAAAATCAAAGCAGGCATGCCAATAAAATGCTCTTTTAATTTCTCAATATCTTTTTTTGATCCT
>CAZOXR010000050.1:0-7000 GCA_964583885.1 uncultured Methanosarcinales archaeon
ACCTCTTATCCTAGATCTTAAAGCAGGATGCATATGTTTCAATGTTTCATAGTTGCCTGCTGCTATAAGGATAAATGCACAAGGTACAGGCTCTGTTCTTACCATTGCTCCTGCACTACGTTCTGATTGGCCTGTTATAGAGTATTTGCCTTCTTGCAAAGCTGTCAATAATTCTTGTTGAGTATGCGGTTGCAAAGTAGCAATCTCATCAACAAACAATACACCCATATGAGCTTTATGTATCATACCTGCAACTATACGTTCGCTTGCAGGCGTACCTAGGCCGCCTGACTGAAAAGGATCATGAAGCACATCTCCAAGTAAAGCACCTGCATGAGCACCTGTTGCGTCCATGAACGGAGCTTGTTTTTTCTTGAAATTATCCACTATAAGCTTTGGCGTAGGTGTTTTTGTAGTAGCTGCCATTCTTTTACCTACATTCATTATGAAAATAAAACCAACCACAAAAACTATGCTTGCAATCAAAGAAGCTGCATAAACCACATCTGGGATTGCGCCTGTTTTCCAAGCCCACCAAGGGATTAATGAAAATACGATTAAAAGTACAAAGATAAGTAAGTTTTGGTTTTTAAGGTTGCCCATTGATTGCATCTTAGCTCTTGTTACTATTTCCCTGCCTTTACCTGCTGGCACTACTCTGACTAAAGGCTGGTTTTCATCATTAGGATTAGGGAATGCGACAATATCTACAAGCTTTTCTTTAGGCAATAATTCTGCTAAAGCTACACCAAGCATAGATTTACCTGTACCAGGCTCTCCTATTAGAAGTACATGCCTACGTTGTTTAGCTGCTTTTTTTATTATTTCAACAGCTTCATCCTGGCCTACAACCTGATTGATTATTTTTTGATCTATTTTTATGTCTGCAGTTGTTTTGAATTTAAGTGGTTTAACAGCCACTGAGTACTCACCCCTGTCACAGGAAAAAAGGAGTAATGTTTATAAATCTTTGTGTTTTGTGTTATGACTATAAAAAAAACTATTTATAGTAAACTAAGAAACATGTAATTATGGATGAGAAAACACTGTTAAAGATCGGGTTGATTATAACTATAGTTGGGATAACGATTCTATATTTTATTTCTGGCAAGATTGATATTGAAGAAAAAACAATTAGCAAAATCACTGCTGAGAATATTGGTGAGGATGTTAAGATAAAAGGCACTGTTTCAAGGGTTACAGATCTGGATGCAGTGATGATCATTGATATTTCTCAACCTAATTATATGACAGCTGTATTGTTCAAGGATGGAGAGATTAATATCAAGAAAGGAGATTATGTAGAGATAACTGGTGAGATAGATGAATACGAAGGCGAGTATGAGATAATTGGGAATAAGGTTAAAGTGATTTCAGAATGATGTTTATACAGATCTTATTAGCAGTTCTTGTAGGTTGCTGCGCTGGTATTATCACTGGCCTAATTCCAGGAGTACATATTAATCTTGTTTCTATTATATTGTTGAGTGTGTCAGGGTATTTATTGGGATTTGCTGAGCCGATTACACTTTGTGTTTTTATAATTTCTATGAGTGTTACACATTCGTTTTTAGATACTATCCCATCAACTTTTTTAGGTGCGCCTGATGCTGATACTGCTTTAGCAGTATTGCCTGGCCACAAGATGTTGATGGAAGGCCGGGGTTTTGAAGCTGTTAAGTTGACTGTTATTGGAAGTTTACTTTGTTTGATATTGTCTGTTTTGATTTTGCCTTTATTAGTGCCGATTGTTGGGCCGATTTATAATTTTCTTAAGCCTTATATTGGCTGGATATTGATTTCAGTAGTTGTTTTTATGGTATGGAGAGCTGGGACTGCTAAGAAAAGAACATGGGCTTTTATTGTTTTTTTAACTAGCGGTGTGTTAGGGATTATTGTTTTGAATTTTCCGAATCTAAGGCAGCCTTTGTTTCCTTTGCTATCAGGATTGTTTGGTGTAAGTTCATTGGTTGCTTCTTTAAGTGGAGAAGCTAAGGTACCTGAGCAAAGAATTACTAATGATATTGTTCTAGATAAAAAGAACCTTGCTAAGGCACTTGGTGCAGGTACGTTTTCAGGGACTTTGACTGGGTTTTTTCCTGGTTTAGGTGCTGCACAAGCTGCAATCATAGCTGTAGAGATGGTCGGTGATATAGGTGTACATGCATTTATGGTTTTGATTGGTGGGATTAATACTGTTAATTTTGTTATTTCACTCGCTACATTGTATGCTTTGGAGAAAGCTAGGAATGGAGCTGTTATTGCTGTACTTGAAATCATTAAATCCATTGATCTAAACGGGTTGATTATCTTTGCTGCAGCTGCATTAGTTGCAGGCGGTATTGCCACTTTCCTAGCAATGAAAATAACCAAGGTGTTTTCTAAGGTCATGAATAAAGTGAATTACAAGATGGTATGTTATTCTATAATCGGATTTATTGCTGCGCTTACTTTTTATTTCTCTGGCTTGCTTGGACTGCTTATTTTGGTTGTATCTACAGGATTAGGATTAGTGCCTCCGATTATTGGGGTTGGTAGAAATAATAATATGGGCTGTTTATTGTTGCCTGTTATTTTGTTTTTTGTGCTGTGAAACGTCGACATAATTCATTTAGTTTATAGCTATGTTTTTTTAGAATGTTCCTGGCATAAAGAGTAGGGTTCATATCTTCCACTTTTATCACAACACCTTTCTCATTAAATACTGGCATTTCAAATGGTGAAGGGATATATTTCCCATCCTCTTCAATGAAATTTTTTAGTTGTATACTGTTTGAAACTATGTAACATCTTTCTGAGGTTATACTGCCATTAAATTCAAGGTCTACTTTAGCTGGGATAGCATCTTTTATTGAGACAATATTACCCTTAAAATTATGCCCTCTTTCACGGCCATCATAACAGATAATCAATTCACCTGTCTCAAGCCTAAACATTGGTGGCATGAAATACGAATATGTATCATCAACAATCTTAGCTGCTTCTAGAATAACTAGTTGTCCACTTAGATCATAGATTCTTTTAATAGGATTCTGGCGAATGTATTCTGGGAATAAACAAAACATAACCTGTTCATCATCTTTATGCTGTCGTTCAAAACTCATACTGTTTTTATTTCGATTATAATGCACCATCACCCGCATAGGCCAATACATGCCATGATCTAAAACCATTGATTCAAAATGCTTGCTTGTATTGGCAGTTATTTTGTTACGTATCTCAACTGCTTTCTCTGGTGTGATGTATAAGATAAGGTCAATGTCTTCAAACACGCCTTTGGTTAAATCTATTAAATCTGTATCACCCATCTGAGTTGAGCCAGTTACACCTATATTATCATCTTGTAATCCAAACTCTGATTTAACAAAATCCAGAGCTGTTTTAACCAGCTTAGTATCGCCTTCTGTTATTAGGTATTCCAATGCTTTTTTTGAATCAAAAAAACCTAAACAATCTTCAGGGTCTACAAGAACATTTAAATGGAGAAAAGAAGGGTTTTGCGAAAAATCATTGAAGCCAAGCAACTCTTCAATTATTTTAAACTGATTTTCCCTGCCATTGTAGGCTTCTCTTTTTTCTTTTCCATGATATTCATAATGCTTATTTGTTCTAACATATCTCAAACCGAAACGCTTAACCCTAACTAAATCCTTTAAACGAATATCATTGACTTTTTTTTCCGGGTCAACCAATTCCTCCAAAGCAAACATTGGAGTTCCAACTATCTTGCCTTTATCTCCAACAGGACTAAAACCAATCCCGTATATTGGTGCTAAATGATTCCTATGTAGAAGATATGTGAAATTACAATTATCACCAAGCTCCCTAATTGGCCTAAGTACACCTCTATCAATTAATTTCGCTAAATCTGAAGTAACATACCTAAGCTCTTCAAATGTTCCTGCTTTAACCGTCCCCATATTGAAAAAAGCATAGAGAAATAGTATAAAAAGGTTGTTTATTTTGTGCTTTAAAACTAAATCTTTATAAACCACCTATATTTTCTTTCCCCATTATGAACGCAGTAATCGTAAATTTCAGGTCATCAAGGCATCGACAGTACGGTAATCAGATGGTTATTAAAGTAGAGGGTGTTGATAAAAGGGATAAAGCTGGTTCTTTAGTTGGTAAAGCTGTTGTTTGGAAAAGTCCTGCTGGAAAAGAGTTAAAAGGCAAGATTGCAAGTGTGCATGGCAATAGTGGCGCTGTTAGAGCTGTTTTTGAAACAGGTATGCCTGGACAGAGTGTTGGGCAAAAAGTTGAGATAAAGTAATTCTTTGAAATGAAAAGTATTAAATATGACTTTGTTCTTAAGAGTATACCATTTGGTAAATGTTTCATTTAGTACAGTTTCCAATTGGTACATTTACTGGAAGGTAGAGAAAATAAGCAAATTTTCATTTATAAATGTATTCTAGAGTATAGAAAAGCTTAAATATTAGCTATACCAAACAGTATCTATACCAAACGGTATATGTAGTGACTAATGATGCTCATACCCGGGTTTGCGTTGGATTTCTTCTACCGCCCCCAGATATAGAAGAACACAGGCCCGGGTGTGCGTTTTCACTGATTCTAACGAAACATTTATATATTAGTATACACATTGGTATATATACCAAACGGTCAACATGTATAGGAAAACAAGGACAAACAAGCAGCGAAAGCCACTGCAGGGCAGAGAGATATATCTAAATAGACTTATGAAGCTTGTTGAAGAGCTTAAAACAGGCAGAAACAAACATTTAAGCTTGGTTGGGCCATTAAACATTGGCAAAAGCTTAATTGTCAAAGAATTTGTTTCCCAGGTCGCATCTTCCCAAAAAGATGTATTCCCTGCCTTCGTTGACCTTGGTAAAATAGGGCTTTCTCCAGAGGACTTTGCAGTTGAGTTTATTTCTACAGTTGGCAGTTGGTATGCTAAAAAGAATGTTAACCTAGATGGTTGTAAGTTTGGTAAATCTACTTCTGAGATTGTTGACAAGGTTAAAAATGAATTGCTTAAGATCAAACCAGATCATAGAATGTTGGTTGAATTAGCATTTAATTATCCTGAAACTTTGGGAAAAGAGGCTAATAAAAAAGTGGTGCTCTGTGTGGATGAGTTCTGGCGTGTTTTAGACTTAGATAATTTTAGCCAAATTGGCAATATTGTCCAGTTATTTAAGTCTTTAATTGGTACTTATTCACATACTTCCTTTATTTTAACGAATTCTGCTGTAAACCTGTTTAAGGAGATTAATCTTTCTCTAGGTTTTGAGACTATTGAGGTTACTGGGCTTAGTTTAAAGGATGTTGGAGATGAAGAAGTGCATTTCTTTTCAAGAGGAATCCCGTTTTATGTTCAGGCAATTAAGTCTAGAATGGGTAAATTTAGTGCTAAGGAAGCGTTTATTATTGAGACTTTATGCAAATCAGGATTGATATATAATGCTTGTAATTTTAAATTAACTGAATCACTATCAAGAGCTAGAGGTAAATCATTACTTTTTAGTATTTTGAAAGCACTTGCTTTTGGCAAAAACGAAGGGCTGCGTCTGGCAGAGATTTCTAAACTTATTTATCGTACACCAGCTGTGACAAAGAACCTGCTTTCTCGACTTATACATGTTGACCTTGTTGAGAAATTAGGCAATAGGTTTGTTGTAGCTGATCCAGTGCTACGATACTGGCTGAAAAATGTTTTGGCTGGAAATGAATTCGACTTTGTGCCAGACAAGAACGTGTTGCGCAACATCGAGGTAGATATATGAAGATGGATAAGAAAAAGTGGATGCTAGTAATGATGTTGTTAATAGTGTTAACACTAGTATGCGCAACTGTGGTTGAAGCTAAACTAGGAGGTAACCTTGGTAACTGGGTACGCAAGAACAAAGGCAAGACCAAGTTTGTAGTAGCTAACGCAGTGGCAGTGTTTATTTTAGCGTATTTCTTGATATTCGTATGGAGAAGTGATCAAGAGATACCAAACAGCACGATATGGATACTCATAGTGGCAGCTCTAGCCGTAGGCATAATCTTTGGACACAAGGATTATTTCTGGAAACTGAAACAACTGGGTATTTTAAGAGATATCTTCCATGTTAAAGTACTGGTCAATATAGCTGTAATCTCAGCAGCTGCATTCATTGGCCTAGGATTCTTAAAAGTCGGTGAAAACGAATATTTCAATAGCGATTCAGGTAAATGGGCTTTACGGGTATTCATTATATTGGTCGCTGGAATAATTGCAATGCAGCCTTTTGAAGGCGGTAGGAAGAGCTGGGATCAGATAAAAGACACATACCCATACGTCTGGGAAAGAGATACAATGATCAAAGCTAGATTCTTCTTGCTTGGCGACAAAAACTGCTACTCATGGACAGGAGAGAATGGGGTTATAAGCGAGGATGAGGTTTATGCGCCTGATGGTAGTAGATATTATAAGTCAAAGAAATGGTTTGGACTTTGGGGAGATCAAACAATAAGAAAAGAGGAATCACGGTGGAATGATAATGTTGAAGGTGCAGAATACACAAATGCAAAAGGTTTATTTGATTTAACAAACAAAGTGCGTACTGGCAGCAGATTAAATGCTGGAGAGATTCAAACCATGGGCTCATTGCCTGGCAGAGCCTATGGCGGTGGCCAGTATTGTTATACACAAGAAAAAGTTGACGAAGCTATAAGAGAAGCGAAGAGAAGGACAGGTAGGCCAACAAGAACAAGCATTAGACAATATTCTCCTTCAGCAGCTGAACCTTTGGTAGGATTTGGTATTCTAAGAGGAAAAAACTTGTTCATATTCATAGGAGCTACAATCTTGTTCATGTGGTTCTTCCATTCATTCTTGAAGATTGGCGGTACTACTGAAGGCGGTAAGATGTCTAAGATAGAGATTGTTTTAGCACTGCTTGTAGGAGCTAACCTTGCGCACACAGGTATGCCTGCTGGACAACTAGTCAAGATGGCTGAGATACTTGCAATACTGATAATGTATCAACAGTATAAAGATAGCTGG
>CAZOXR010000051.1:0-6979 GCA_964583885.1 uncultured Methanosarcinales archaeon
GCATTGAGTAAGAACTTGCAGTTTGCCCCTCCTGCACTGCAAGAGAGGTCAATCCTCCTAAATGATGGCACATCTAAATTAATAAAGAATGACCTCTCTTGCAGTGCAGGAGGGGCAAACTGCAAGTTCTTACTCAATGCAGGGGGAAACATCTTACTCAATGATGGCACATCCGAATTACTAATGAATAGAGATGACTGTTCTGCTGGACCAACTCCATCAGTTGGAGGAACAGGTGGAACATCCACTAAGGTTCGAAAGAGAGTAGGCAAACGCTTGCAGACTATGGACTTGGGGTCAAAACCAACCATGCTCTCCAATGGTGTCTCAAAGTCTGAAATGGTAATAAAATCAAAAGCACTCAGCAGGGCCAAACTATACAGCAAATCAAACAATGAATCAAGAGTAACACTAATCCCGACAACTGGAGGCTCATCAATTTCAAAAAGAGTTTATCCAACTAAACTGGAATCCAAAGGTCGATTAATCTATATTGAAAAATCAGAATCATGGGGCATTCCACATCCTAGCGTATTGGCACAAAAACCTGAAAAGACTACACCAAAGGCTGAGAAATATCTCAAGATGTTAGAACAAATAGAGAAGGTCTTTGATGTTCCAGAATCAAAGTTTAAGGGGTTTTCATTTAACGAGACTGTAAAACTAGAGGAGTTAATTGCATTTACTCATTCCTCGTCATTTATTGGAAATGTTCGTTACAATACGGAAACTCAAGAAATGAGAATCTTATTGAATGGCAAGGCCTATAATTTCTGCAATGTCCCACACAGGGTTTATGATGCCTTTGAAGGGGCAAACTCTAAAGGGGCATATTTTGCAAGAAATATCAGAACACTTTATGACTGCTAATTATTGCTATTTTTGCAATTCAGAAGATACCAAATACTGTGGAGTATGCAAGCAGTATCTATGCGATAATCACAGGAAAAACTATCCCAAACGTATGATGGAGTTCTTGCGTATAGCAATGAAAGGGGATTAGTTCTCTAGTATCAATTTCATTTAATTTTAACGTTGGACTACAAAGTCAAATTAGAGTATCTGGGAGAGGACATTGATTCTCCAGATGCTAAGATATGGAAAGTAGAGGCCATCCATGTCACTACAACACGCAATAAACGCAAATTCACAAAGGCAGAGTTAGAGTCAGCAGGGCGCAGTCTATCTTTTAGACCTTTGAATATCAATCATGATGAAGCAAGGCAATTACCATACCCTGAAAATTCAACAAGAGCAATGCACTTCAATCCAACAACTATGGCAGTCGAGGGGTCATTTAGAGTAGCAGACCCAGTAATTAACGCCATGATAGAAACTCAAAGGATTAATTCCGTATCGATTGAACAAATCCCTACACTGGGGGAATCCTGCAACGAGATACTATGTGAACAGCATGGCGTGGCATTCATCGGGATGGCATTACTAGAATCCTCTGTTTTACCAGGAGACCCAGGAACTGTCAACAAAATAGTCAAATCAGAATCATTTAAAGAACTGCTAGTCTCAGACGAACAACGAACATGCAAAGAATGCTCAGACGATGTGGCATGTCATAAATGCAAACACAAGGAATTTGATGAAGTCTTGGAGGCATGTCTTGCACAAAAACAACTGAATACTCCAGAGATGCCAATGGATATGAGAGTGATTGCATGTCTTGAAGAACTGGGAAGAACTGACTCTCCATCATTCAAAGGTATTACTATCCAACTAAATGAAACACTAAACAGGATTAAAGCCGAGGATTCCATTCAAGTCGGTATTGAGAAATATGCTCCTAAGAAAGAGATGGCATCTTATTTCTACAAAGTAGCGACTGAGAAACTTGCCTCAAGTTAGAGCATATCCTGATAGCACAAAACACTGGGAACTTAATCCATTCATGGTGGTATCGGGTTATTTTGGTAAAGAATGGCGAGTCATTGACAAGTTCGGACAAAATATCGATATTGATATCGGTCAAGGATTCAAAGATATTGTGGCATGGGCAACAGGCTCAAATGCCAACTGGACACCATTAACCTCTGCTGAAACCATGGATGTAGTATCATCAAGCACATCTGATGATGGTTCCCCTGTAGGAACAGGGGCACAAACATTGACTATCCAAGGTCTTGACAGTTCATATAATGAAATTGAGGAAACCATAACTTTAGACGGAACTACAACAGTAATAACGTCTAACTCCTTTCTACGTGTGTATAGGGCATTCGTCGTCAAAGTAGGAAGTGGAGGTGTTAACGCTGGCAATATTACCATCTCTGCCACAACCGTAGGAACTACTCAAGGATATATTCGTCAGGATGAGGGGCAGACTTTGCAGTCAATATACACAATACCAGCAGGGTATACGGGATTTTTCTACAAGGCAAATATAACAAATGCCGATACATCCAAGTATGTAGAATCCCATCTACAAATACGGAAACTCAATGCCGATGGAAACTATGAGGCTTGGCGAACAAAACATCATACTGATGTGGTTGGAGAAAACATTACGATTGATATGGCTGGTTCTGTTGGTATCCCTGAAAAATCAGATGTTCGATGGCAGGCAAATTCCACAGGAAATAATACCGAGGTATCTGCTGGGTTTAAAATAATGTTGCATAGAAATTAGTTCTCTAGTATCAAATACACAAGAATCGAGTAATGTCTAACGCTAAAACAGAGAACGAAACTTGTCCTCCTGGTATGAAAGCAGACGATGACGGCAAATGTGTCGCAGAAGAAACTTTCAGACGAGAAGAGGATAATGCAGGAGACACCTCTAACAAAGGCGAACCAACATTGACAGATGCATCCACTAAGGAAAATCCAGCCGATACCCACGACTGCCCTCCAGGCACTTCATGGGATGGCGAAGCATGCACTCCAACAGGAGACAATGCAGGACAACCAGGTGGAGCAGGAACTGGAGACCCAGTAACTCCTGGCAAAGAATCTACTGAGCAATTCTACAAAGCAATCGAGAGACTTATGGCTTCTCATACTGCTTACAACGACAAACTCATGGATTCCTTCAAGGAATACAACACAAAGGCTCTACAGGAAATGCTACAAGGTTCAGGCAAACCAATTTACAAAGCAGAGGCAGCAGCATTCGGTGTTAAAACCGAGATGGCAGGCTCTTCTATGGTAAACGATTCTGCCAAGAACGATGTTTATGCCAAAACAGTTCAAAACCCAGCACAATGGTTTGAAAGTGCTTCTCATAACGGAGGAATGACCGACGGTTACACCTCTTGGAGTATTAATCCACAAGCATACTACGAATCACTCAAAAAAGGCTGGATGAACTATACCATGGACCACAGTGCCCACGGTAAACTAGAAGGCACAAACAATGCATCAGGCGAAGCATTCACTATCTCAGGTGGCGACATGCCACAAATCTTCTCCAAACAAGTCTATCTTGTTCCTGGTGGAAGAATGAGAGTCCCAATTAGACAATTCCTCGATACACAAATTATCGAAGATGCAGACCGATTTAATTGGTATACTGTTAATGGATTCGACTTTGATGGTTCACAATCAGAGGGAACAGCAGAAACAGAAGAATCACAAACGATTACCAAAGTTACTGCAACACCAGCATTAGTTAGAGCACTACAGACAGTCAATTATTCAGACATTGAGAACGCTCCATTTGACCTCATTGAGGCCTTTAATAGAGCAGCAGCCTTAGGCGCACTCGATGCAGAAGCCAAAGACGTATTGGACACTGTTTATGATGCCATCACTCCAACCAACTGGGTTGAAAGTGACGGTTCAGTAATTACAGAAGACGATACAACCAATCCTGGAACATTCCAACAAGAAGCAATCTATGCTTCAATGCGATTGATTCAGAACCAAGGTGGAGATACTTCACCAGGTAACATGGTTGCATTCTTGCATCCTAAAGCATTACAAGAATTAATCTTGGATGTTACCACAGAGTTCTGGGCAGGAATGGGAGGCAACCAAGGAAGTCCTCAATTAATGAACACCTCAATGGGTGTAGTTGAGAACAGACTCGGAGTTGACATCGTAGCAACTAACAAAGTAGCCGCTCAAGATAACACGACAAATGATGTTTATAGAAACGTCTTAGCAATGAAAGGCTCCATCGGCTTAGCCGTTGCAGCAGATTTGCAGATTGAAGCCCAGAGAAGACCTGACCTCTCAGCCGTAAAGGTTGGAGCACGTCACAGAATCAAAGGCGCAATCATCGACGAAACTATGACAGCCAGAATGTCAAGTGCCCAATAAGCACTCTAATCCTTATTTTTTTCTTTTATACTAACTAATCAAACTGACCACATGGGAAAAACACCATCATTCAACGCATACTATGGAAAGAACGACAAAGGTCAAAAGGTTAAACTCGGTATTAGTTTCGAGGGAAAGAAATATCCTGGAATTAATCATCCTAGCGAGGCAAAAAAATCAGCCCCAAAAGTTTCAACTAATACATCAACTAAAACCAAAAAGAAAGGCTTTTTGAGTCGTAGAAAATCTAGAGATTAGTTGAAAGAATACTCGCAATCAAAAGCCCTTTATCATTTAGATAAACTAAGGGACTTGCAAAACGGGTCGGCAATTACACCGACTGAGATTCAGGTAGATTTAGAAGCATGGTGTAATGATAACTGCTCCTTTTGTGCATATCGTATTGACAACGGTCCTAACAATAGAATGCTTGATTTGATTGATGCAAAGCCTGGGAAAAAATATGATGAATCAAAGCCAATAGGGCAGAAAACTTCTCAATCAGGATTTGATAAAGACATGGCGAAACAACTTCCTATCCAAATGGTAGAAGCAGGAATCCCAGCCATTGAGATAACAGGAGGAGGGGAGCCTACTATGTGGCCATACTTGGATACGTTACTTGAAAACCTAGGGGAGGCTGGAAGAGATATTGCTCTAGTGACTAATGGCTCAAACCTTACAGACAAGAGAATAGACTTAATCTGCAAATATTGCCAATGGGTTAGACTCTCAATGGATTCTAGCAATCCCAAAACACACAAAGCAATCCACAGGACTTCTAACTATGATTTTGATAAGAGGATTGAAAATTTAAAGAAGATAATCAAATACAAAAACCCTGAACTTGTATTAGGCATTTCATTTATTATTAATCAGGATAACTATGAAGACATTGAGGAATCAGCAAGGCTCTACCATTCACTTGGGGTCGATAACATGCGATTCTCATGGATGTACGATGACAAAGGAACCTCTGGACTTGACGAACTCCAAATCCAAGAAGCAAAAAAACTCCTAAGCAAACTATCAGACGAGTTAAAGATTATTCATTATGATTCAGATAGGGTAGACCAATACTCAGAACCTAATACAGATTTTGAGACGTGCCATTATCAAAGATTTGTCTGGGCCATAGGGGCTGACATGAAGGTTTATCCCTGCTGCATAATGAAATATCATCCTGACTATGCTTATGGTGATTTAAGAGAAAATACCCTCAAGGATTTAGTCGATAAGATGCACGATTCAATGACTAACCTAGTCCCTGCAAAGTGCTTGCCTTGCTGGATTAGAAACAAAAACAAGGCCATAGATTCAGCAGTTAATGAGCCAAAACACGTTAATTTCGTATAGTAAATATGCAATCCCTGTGATAATGCTGGGAAGTTCTAGAGGCCTTTACTAATCCTCCACATTGATGGCATATTGCTACAATAGTCAAGCGTATCTGCCTCGGTAAGTGTTTACGATTCCTAATTTGCACTGAGGACACATACCATATTTTTCAATGGATAGTTTAGCAGGCATATTCATTCTAGTTTGTTTGCATTTAGGACATTTAATGATGCAACGCCTCCAATCTTCCATCTTTATTCATGTGACATCTACGACATAGCCATTCCCAATCATCTAAATCTCTTTTGTATTCTTGGGATATGTTTGCAATCTCTAGTTTTTTCTTTTCTCTACAATCTCCACATAAGTCAGGTCTTGGTTTATGATGTTTGACATAATCATGTAATGCCCCATAACCGACACACTGACCCTTCCACTGCCCATTTTTTTCTCCTTTGTTAAATTGGGATGCTTGTTTTTTGAATTTAATTTGCATATCTTTGAACTGAGGAATATCATGCCATCGTCTATGATTACTTAATGATTTTTTATTATCAAAAATCTTATCACAAAATTCACACTTCATCGTATCTTCTTCTGCCTGATGGGGTTAAAGTAAATGTTCGTCTTGCCTTTGCATTCGATACGCCTCTGCACTTGCCACACTTTTGGAATCGCCTAAACTCATTATTTATTTTTTTGAATATCTTACCACAGATTATACATCTCAATCTAATCCACTCCTGCTTAACTGCACAGGCTCTTGGTCATATTTCCACAACTCAATTTTAGGACCTTTCTTTCCTACTCTATGAGTTCCTGATGCTCTAAGATGTTTCATATCTATTTTTTTATCAATTACTACAGGGATGTTATTCTCTTTGCAATACCAACAAAACACAAAATCTAAACTGGCTCCCCTATGAGGTGGCTCTCCCTTGAAGACCTTATCTGCTGCAAATACTGGGTATGCTTCCACAATATCTCGTCTTATTGCAGTTAAGCCAAAGCCTGCAAATTCCACCTCAAAGAATCTATTATCTGGGAGATTATCTCTTTTTATCCATTCATATTTTCTAAGAGCCCTGTCTTTCATGCCGATTTTATAACAGATGTTAATGTCTTGAACATCATTTTGATTGACATTCATGTAGCCAGATAACACAGGATAATCCTTGTTCTCTAGTGTGGCCTGCAACCTTTCGATATGTTTTGGATGGACCACAATGTCATCAGTGGCGAGAACTAGATGGGTATACTCTTTTCTTTCTAGAAATTCCTTTCTTGCTCTTTGGTAGGCCTTAAACTCAGAAACAAAACGAATTATCAGTTTATCGCAGGGGAGTTTCTCGTTCCATATCTCTAC
>CAZOXR010000052.1:0-6830 GCA_964583885.1 uncultured Methanosarcinales archaeon
GATATTGCTCAACTTGGCATGGTTGAAGATGGCTGTCATGGTTTTCCTAAACCAGTTGAAGGAAGAAAAGTACACGTATGGATAGACCAGAATCACTTATTAAACAGACACCCATTGTATCTGAATGGCACTAGCGATATTGTGGGTTATCTTAGAATTCCTAATAAAAAATATATAGATTTATCTGAAAGACGGAATAAAGATCCTAGTATGGATGTAGGGAGTATAGAAGCTGTAGGGATTGAAGGTTTGTGCAAACAACCTTATAGAAGATAACAATAACCTTTTTATATAAATCAATAATCATGCTTTTCCTGGAGGGATATATATGCAATGGGGGATGAAAAACAGATTATCAAGAATAATCAATCCAAAGACTAAAAGATGCGTTATGCTAGCAGTTGATCATGGTTATTTTATGGGGCCTACTTCTGGACTTAGGGATTTAAGCAAAGTAGTTGACCCACTGTTACCTTATGCAGATGCTTTAATGATAACAAGAGGAGCAATAAGAAACTGGGTTCCTGCTGAGATGAACAAGCCAGTTATATTAAGGGTTTCAGGAGGCCCAAGCATTCTAAAGGAATTGTCAAATGAAACAATAACAACTGCAATTGATGATGTAATAAGGATAAATGCTTCTGCTATAACATGCCAAGTATGTATTGGCGCTGAATTTGAATCACAGACAGTTGCTAACCTTGGAAAATTAGTTAGTGAAGGAGAAAAATACGGGATTCCAGTTTTGGCTGTTACTGCAGTTGGAAAAGAAATGGCAAGAGATGCAAGGTATCTTGGATTAGCTTCTAGAATTTGCGTTGAGATTGGAGCGCATATGGTAAAGACCTATTTCTGCGATAATTTTGAAGAAGTTGTTGAAGCCTGCGGAAATGTTCCTGTTGTTATTGCAGGCGGTAAGAAGATTGAAGAAAAAGAAGCTTTGCAGATGGCTCATGATGCTGTTTCAAAGGGTGCATCTGGAGTTGATATGGGAAGGAATATTTTTCAAAGTGATAATCCAGTTGGTATGATAAAGGCAGTAAGATCAATAGTTCATGAGAATAATTCAGTAGATGATGCATTTAAGATTTATAAGAAATAAACTTTATTCAGGTTCAGGACGATAACAATTTGTCCTGACAAAGTCTATTGCATCTGGTTGCAAACGAGTGAAAATATTTTCTGTAGGGTACATAGCTGCATCAATTATTTGTTGAGGTAATTGTACTGGCTCGATTTTACTTTTATCATACTCGTGTTTCTTAAAGAATCCACTTGGACCACCCCCGAATTCGGATTCCACTATCAATGCAGTATTTTCACTCCTGTTCACAAGCAAAGTATATGCTTCATAGGGATTTAGTATATGAGGGAGATCTGAATCCTCTGCTAATGCAATTTCAATTATTGATGTTTCTTGTAAGTAAGCTCTAACTCTATATCCTGCTGTAATTTTTCCTTCTGCAAGTAATGTTTCAAATTCAACCCTTTTTTCTTCTTCTAGGATTCTAGCAGTATAGTCATCAAGATTTTCTTCAATTAGCTGAGGGTCGCCTTCGTTAGGAATAAAGTAGGTTATGCCATTGTTAGTTACAAATCTGCCTCCATCGTAGAAATCAATGCCATACTCTTGACCCGGCTTGAAATCAAATGGCCCTAAAAAACCCTCAAACCAGGCTCTTGTCCTTGGTTCGTAAAAATCAGAATGTATCATATCTCCTTCTACTGCAGTCACAACAAGTCTTTCGCCTAGAGTGCATTTGCCTAATCTTTTGCTGCTCATTTTATTCTAGAGAACCTGGGTCCAGATTTAAAACTTTCTAGATTTATAGGAAATGACCATTATATAGCATGGTTGTTTTAGTGGTTTCAAAACCTCGGTTTTTATTAGCTCAAATAAATTGTTCTTATTGTAGAATAGCAAAACTTTATAAATAATTCTGCATTTCTGCAAAACAGGGAGTGATATTTATGGGTTCAAATCATTTGGCAAATAGAAATAGATTACCTTTGAATGAATTATTAGGTTTATTTGATATTTCTACTTTACAGCATGCTGCACAAATCACAACAGATAGACATACTGACGAGACCATAAGGGATATGTGTTTTTTAACAGCTGACTCGCTATTATGGGAAGTAAAAGAAGACGGAGATATCATCTTGTATGCAGGTGATGTTAGTACTAACTTAATATTTAGGCATGCTGCGGATGCAATGCAACAACTTGGGGAGGGGCTATATAGGCCTAGCCAAGATGAAGCAGCAGAAGTCATAAGGTCTGCTGAAGATGGGCTTGTTACAAGAGTAAATATTTCTAATTTAGGTCGTAAAGGAATGATAAGAGATCATTCTAAAAAAACAGGCTATCTGGAATTGGAACCTAGAGAGGATTACGATGATTTAGATCCAGATGAGCGTGTTTTGGTTCAAAAACTTATAGGAGAGGGCGACAGATTTCAAGAAAATATGCAAATGATAGCTGAAGCAGGAAAACGTAGATTATCCATATCTATGCATGGGCTAGATTATCTTAGAGAAGTTGTTGGTCCAGGAAATGCCGTTGCAACACTTTGTTATTTGCAGCATATGATGGAGCATGTGCCTGATTGCAGCATAGGCATGAATCATTACCTTCATGATCAGCATTTTGTGGATAGTGGCCATACAAAAGACGCCAGTGCACAAGTATATGGTGGTCCAAAATTTGTGTGTCATCTGCGTGGGATGTTAAAACAGTAATATTTTTATATTTTTTTGACAAACATTTAAATAAATCCCTATTTTTCTCATTATTATGAAAACAGCTGTCTACTACACTAACAAGGATGTCCGAATAGAAGAAAAACCAAAACCAGAGATAAAAGATGGCGAAATTCTAGTCAAAGTTATTGCTTCTGGCATTTGCGGAACAGATGTGATGGAATGGTATAGGATAAAGAAAGCTCCTCGGGTTTTGGGCCATGAAATTACTGGTGAAATAGTTGAATCAAAAACAGATAAGTATAAAGCTGGCCAAAGGGTTTTTGTAAGCCATCATGTGCCTTGCAATGAATGCAAATATTGTTTAGAAGGAAACCATACTGCCTGCGAAACATTACATAAAGGAAATTATGATCCTGGCGGTTTTTCTGAATTTATAAGAGTGCCAAAAATAAATGTGGAAAGTGGAACTTATATCCTGCCAGAGAATGTTTCTTATGAAGAAGGAACTATGATAGAGCCTCTAGCTTGTGTTGTAAGGGGCCAGAGAATGATTGATGTAAAAAAAGAACATACTGTTCTTGTTCTTGGCAGCGGTGTTTCTGGACTGTTGAATATTTTGTATGCAAAACATTTGGGTGCTAAAGTAATTGCGACTGATATTGATGAGTACCGGCTACAAAAAGCTAAAGATTACGGAGCTGATGAAGTTATAAATGCAAAAGAAGAATTTGATGTAAGGGCAGACAGGATAATAATCTGCACAGGCGCAATGCAGGCTGTTGAGCAGGCTTTTGAATGTATAGACAAAAAAGGAAGAATTCTATTCTTTGCAATACCCAATAAAGATATTGAGATTCCAACTGTTAATTTCTGGAGGAATGAGATAACAATAACTTCTAGTTATGGCGCTGCTCCTGATGATTTGAAAGAAGCATTGGAGTTGATAAAAGATAATAAGATCAATGTTAAAGATATGATTACACATAAAGTAGGTTTAGAGGATATACAGAAAGGTTTTAATTTGGTTGCAGAAGCAAGGAATTCTTTGAAGGTGATTGTTAATCCACACAATCAATAGAAATAAATCAATAATAAAAAATCATTAAAAAAATAATCAATAAACAAAGAACCATTAAAAAAATAATCAATTAATAAAAAAATCAATAAAATTTAAAAAAATAAAAATCAATTAAAAGAAAAATAATAAAAAATCTAATTAATCTCAAACACTAGGTTGATATTGCTTCTGACATCAACCTTCTGCGGCTGGACAACTGTTTCTTCCATCTCTGCTCCTGCAAAAACTGCTTTTGGAGCATAGTCATATGGTGTATAATAGAAATTGCTTTCCTGTATGCTTGTGATTTTGCCTAGCCTTAGATTAAGTGTTGAGGTTATGCTCTGCGCTTTTTCTTTTGCAGCTAAGCTTGCTTTTTCCAAAGCTTCTGCTCTAACTTCTTTTTCTGTTTCTTTTGTCAAGCCAAAGCTAATCCTATCAACGCCATTAGCTCCTGAATCAACTGCTGTATCAACTATCTTTCCTGCTTTATCAATATCATCAGTTGTAACCTTTAGTGTATGGGTCAGCATATAGCCTTTATCCACATTCTTTCTTGTATCTGGGTCCCACTCTGTTTTCTTACGTAAATTATAGTTGCTTGTCTCTATATCTCCTGTTTTTATGCCTAACATTTGAATTGCTCTAATTACTTTGTTAGAAACTGCAGAATTCTTGTCCTGCACTGATTTTGCAGTTGTGCCTTCTGTTAAGATATTCACATACACAATTGCCTGGTCTGGCGCAACTGTCATCTCAGCATTGCCTGATACACTTAATGTATCCTTTTGTACTCCAGCACCAGCTCCAACATTAACGATTGGCTTGTTGTTCAATGATACAACAGCTAATGCAATAACCAAAACCAACATTATAACAATAGTTCCATAATTTTTTTCTTTCATATTGAATCACCTTTCTTTTAGAATAGATAAGGGTATATAAATACCTACCTAAGGTTTTAATCTGGTTTGAAGTTATTAGCTTATTAATGCGCCTTTTATGTCTGTTCTGCATCTGCACTCTGGATTATCTTTTATCTTTGGAATTGTTTTGATAATTAACTCTTTTACTTTCTCTGCATTCTCCTTGAATGTTTTAAGTACTTCAGCTATATCTACTGTACCTCCTTCTTTCCAGCAATCAAAGTCAGTCGACATACAAACAACTGCATAGCACAAACCTGCTTCTCTTGCTAAAACACACTCAGGAACAGTTGACATATTCACAACATCACATTTCCACTGTCTAAACAGATGAGATTCAGCTCTTGTGCCAAATCTTGGACCTTCAACTGTAACAACAGTTCCATTTTCATGGACATTAAAATTAAGCTCTTTTGCAGTATCAGAATATAATTTCCTTAGGTCATTGCAGAAAGGCTCTGCCATTGGTATATGGCAAACATGGCCTTTTTCATAAAAAGTAGATTTTCTTTTTGTTGTACGATCAATAAATTGGTCAACAATAACAAAATCACCTGGCTTTATCTCTTCTCTTAAAGAGCCGCAGGCAGATGTTGCTAAGATATGGGTGCATCCCTGCTCTTTCAGAGCCATAATATTAGCCTGGTTAGGAACATTTGTAGGCATTATTTGGTGTTTTTTTCCATGCCTTGAAAGAATGACAACATCAACACCTTCAATCTTTCCTGTTGTTAACGGAGAAGAAGGCTTTCCAAATTTTGTTTTAACTTCTATCTCTTTAGCATCTTTTAGTATCTTAGGATCTTCTAATCCAGAACCGCCTATTATTCCGATTTTTGTCATATGAACCACCTAAAGAATAGAGAGAATAATAAGTATTTATAATTTACTCTTAACTGCTTTCTCAGAAACAATAGCAGAATTACCAGAAGGGTCTTCAATAATTAGTTTCTGCTTTTCCTGGCCCCATATAACCTTAGTCAGTTTCTTCAGCAAATTCTTTGCTTTTTTCTTTGCAGCTGGATCTTCTTCAGAGTCACGTAAATTCTCAATCTCACGCTTAATCCTGCTTAATATACCCTCAATATTTGTAACATATCCTTTTGAAGCAGGTCCTGGTGTTATAGTTGTTATATGCGGAATCTTTATTGTAGCTTGCGAACTTCTAACTACCCTGACTTTCATGTCCTGCTCAGAAGAAATCTCAAATGTATACTTAACAGGAGGCTGTTTCTCAGGTGTTTCAACATCAGCCATATGATATTTGCATTCACTGCATGTCATCGAGAATACAAGCAGCTTTCCAAAATAAGGAACCTCTGTTTCTCCCTCTGTAAGAGAAAGTGTCTTCTTATTACACATTGGACATGGTTGGCCATCTAGATTATCAACTTGTTTCATAGTAAAATAATCAAAGAAAAAAGTATATATACTTTTCGTTATTAGAAAATATATATCTAGCTATATTCTGTAACGTCTGATGCTTCTTTGGTTTCTTATTATCTCACCAATAACATTTTTTTTGTTTGTGTATGGTTCCCTGCTTGTAAATTACAGAAATAAACTCCAGAAGCTAGTTCATTGCCAGCAAAGTCTCTTCCATCCCATTGCACATTGTATCTTCCTGCAGGCTGATATCCTTGTGTTATTGTTCTTACTTCCTGACCTTGGGAGTTATACACAGTTAATCTAACTGGTGAGCCATTAGGAAGAGAATAAGGTATTGTAGTTGAAGGATTAAAAGGATTAGGATAGTTTTGTGATAAAGCATATGTTAGTAATTCTTGTCTTGTTGTTTCTTCTATAGATGTTGTTCCAGCAGTATTTCTTTGGAAAACAGTAACTGCATCATCCATATCTGCAGCAACATAGACATGTTTACCATCTGGGCTTACATTGACTGAAACTGCACCACGTAATCCATCTACTCCGTCAACGCCGTCTTTTAGGACTTGTTGAAAAGTTAATCTTCCATCCAGGGTGTTTCTTTGGAAAACAGCAATTGCATCTTCATCTAAATCTTTAGCTGTTGCAGCAACATAAACATTTTGACCGTCAGGGCTTAGTGTTACTGAGTTAGCACCGAGTAATCCATCTACTCCGTCAACGCCGTCTTTTAGGACTTGTTGAAAAGTTAATCT
>CAZOXR010000053.1:0-5121 GCA_964583885.1 uncultured Methanosarcinales archaeon
ATGCAATAATAGCATTTGCAAAAGCAAATGCAGTTGACTTTGCAGTTATTGGTCCTGAAGATCCATTAAACCTTGGTGTTGTTGATGCTTTAGAGAAACAAGGGATTAAATCAGTTGGGCCTAATAAAGAACTAGCTAAATTAGAAACATCAAAATCATTCACAAGATTATTGATGAAGAAGTACAATATTGAAGGCAATCCTAACTTCGGGGTTTTTGAGAGCATGGATGGTGTTAAAGAGTTTCTTGAGGAATTAAAGGAATTTGTTGTTAAGCCAGACGGATTAACAGGCGGCAAAGGAGTAAAGGTTTTTGGTGATCATCTTCAGAATGTTGATGATGGAGTAGCTTATTGCAAGGAATGTCTTGAAACTCACCCCTCAGTTATTGTTGAGAAAAAATTAGTTGGAGAAGAATTCTCATTACAATGCTTTAGTGATGGAGAACATATTTTAGACAGCCCTCCTGCGCAAGACCATAAAAGGGCTTTTGTTGGTGATAAAGGACCTAATACAGGCGGAATGGGTTCTTATTCTGACGCTAATCATCTATTACCATTCATAACAGAAAAAGAAGTAGAAGCTGCAAGAGAAATAACAAGAAAGGTAATGGAAGCTATACATAAAGAAACAGGCCAATTATACAAAGGAGTTATGTATGGTGGTTTTATTGTAACAAAGTCAGGTGTGAAATTAATTGAATACAATGCTCGCTTAGGTGATCCAGAAGTAATGAATATCTTACCATTATTGAAATCAGATTTTATTGATATTTGCGAAGGAGTTATTAATGGAACATTGGATAAGGTTAATTCTCAGTGGGACAGAAAAGCAACTGTGTGCAAGTATGCTGTTCCAGAAGGATATCCAACTGATCCTGTAAAAAACCAGAAGATTGATTTAAGCGAAGTTCCTTCAGAAGCTAAAGTCTATTACGCATCCGTAGATGAGAAAGAAGATGGCATTTACATGAGTTCTTCTAGAGCAGTTGCTTTTGTTGGTGTTGCAGAAGATTTGGAAAAAGCAGAAGTCATTGCAGAGAATGCAGTTTGTTCTGTGAAAGGCCCTGTTTTCCATAGAGAGGATATTGGAACAAAAGAATTGATAGATAGAAGAATTCAACATATGAAAGAGATAAAATGACAAAAGAAAAGCTTAGGAGTGAAGCAGCTCAGAAAAGGGAAACAATACCTCTGGAGGAAAGGCTGAGATTAAGCAAAATAATTGCAGAAAAGCTAGCATCCCAGCCAGAATTTTATACTGAAGACACAGTCGCTTTCTATGTTTCCAAAGAAACAGAAGTATATACTCATGCAATGATAAGGGAGTGGCTTAGAAAAAAAAGAATTGTTGTTCCAAAAGTGGAAGGTGAAGTTCTGGTTTTCTATGAAATTAATGATATTGATGAGGATCTAAAGCCAGGAAGTTTTGGCGTATTAGAACCAGCAACTTCTAGAAAAGTAAGCTATGATGAGATTGGTTTAGTCATTGTTCCAGGAGTTGCATTTGATGAACAGGGCTATAGAATAGGTAGCGGAAAAGGTTATTATGATAAAATGCTAGATGGATACAAAGGCAAAAAGATTGGCCTGGCATTCAAAATGCAGATGGTCCCAGAAGTCCCAAAAGAAGGGCATGATGTTCCTGTTGATAAAGTGGTTACTGAAGAAAGGGTTATTGATTGCCAATAATAAGTAAAAATAAATATTGATATAATAGAAAAACATGTTAGTCTTTAATTTGAGCCTATAAATCCCAGAGTTGTAAATAGGTGAATAATCCCAGAAAGTAATGTAAAGCCTGCAAAAAAATATAAATAGATTTCTTCAGGAATATCCACAAAAATGGTAATGATATTAAATCTTTGAAGGAAAAACAAGACTGCACTTATGATTGCTATGATTCCCATTACCAAAGCGTAAGGTTCATTGCTATTCCCAATATTACCAATAGCTCCAACCATAAAATCTTATTGGTGGTTCTACTATATAAATCTTAAGGTTCTTTAACATAGGACTTTAGTGAAGTTGATTTGTGTAACGTAAACTGGTCATCAATAAAGAATATCAATAAAAATTAATCATTAAATAATCTTCAATAAAAATAAAAAAACTAAACTCCACCAGTTTTTTGCATGACATTATTTAAAACAACTACCACATTCTGCTTTTTTATCAACTAATTTTAATAATTTAACAATCTTCTTTTCATCAATTTCTTTTAGCTTTTTAAATTTTAAATGTCTCATAAATTTTCCAGCTCCTGTGAAATTATCTCTATCTTTTTTTGACAATCCTTTAACCGAGAAACCCAAATTAACGCTATCTTTTAAACCCACAATGTAGTATTTCCTATACCAAGCAACACCCATTTTTATTTTCTCGTCAATCTTTGGGAACGTCTTAAGAATTAATTTTCTTAGTTTTTTACAGATTTCTTTCTGAGGTGATTTTTGCTTTTCTACATATTTACTAACTTCCTTGTTCATCTATACCCTCTTGGTGTTTTATCTCACTTCTCCAATTATTGCAACATAATTTTTTCCATATTTCTTCATGCATTTTGGGCATGTTGTATACCACATATACATCTTTTTAATCTTTAGCTTTTTATTTTTTGCATAAGCCTCAAAATCCTTGCACCATTTTCCAGTATCTTTGTAAGGCCCTTCATAAACTTTGCTTAGAAATTTTCCACTTAAGGTGACATTTTCTGCGTTAGGTATCTTTTTATTAACTGCTACATAAATATTCATATTCCATTTTGAGGTATGGTCTGAAAGACCCATCCAATCAATGCATTTAGCATTAGCAGAATTGATTTTTTCCATTAATTTTTTAATAACACTACCAAAATTTATAGGCATATAGAATATCGTAAAAACTTTATCTTTGATAAATTTCTTATTCTTCCATTTAAAGATTTTTCCATTCCATGGTTTTGGATCAAATTTAGGACAGCATTCTTCTTCACCCATATTATTCACCCCCTTAATTGAATTAAATTGATTACTTTATAAATATTGCTGGTATTTTTAAACCAAATTTGAAAGTTAATGATAAAATATATAAACCAAATACAATCCCTTGTGTTTGAGGTGCTTTAATGTCATTAATGAATGATTTGAAAAAGGATGATCCTTCTGTTGCCAAGACAATAAAGAGCGAACTGAAAAGGCAGGAAGAGGGCATTGAGCTTATCCCTTCTGAGAATTATGTTTCAAAAGCTGTCTTGCAGGCAATGGCCTCTATCTTTACAAACAAGTATTCTGAAGGCTACCCGCATAAAAGATACTATGGCGGCCAGAAATTCGTTGATGAGATGGAAGATATTGCTATAGAAAGAGCAAAGAAACTATTTGGAGCAGAGCACGCTAATGTTCAGCCTTATTCTGGCAGTCCTGCAAATCAAGCAGTTTACTTTGCATTATTAAAGCCAGGCGATAAATTCATGGGTTTTGATTTAACTTGTGGTGGCCACTTAACTCATGGCAGCAAGGTAAATTTTTCAGGAAAAATATACAATTGCGCTTCTTATGTTGTTGATAAAAAAACAGGATTATTAGATATGGATGCAATAAGAAAACAAGCTAAAAAAGAAAAGCCAAAAATGATTATATCCAGCTTAACAGCTTACCCAAGAAAACTGCCTTTTAGGGAATTCCAGGATATATGTGAAGAAGTTGATGCTTATCATTTTGCAGATATTGCGCATATAGCTGGCCTTATAGTTGGCAAAGTGCACGAGTCACCATTTCCATTCACAGATGTTGTAACAACAACAACACACAAAACACTAAGAGGACCAAGAGGAGCAATGATAATGTGCAAAGTTGAAGATAGACTGCATGACAAATATCATTCAACTCTAAACAACAAAGATGGCTCAGCTAAAAAATTATCACAATTGATTGATTCAGCTGTTTTTCCAGGCTTGCAGGGCGGGCCGCATGATCATATAAACGCAGCAAAAGCAGTTGCTTTCCAGGAAGCTTTAAAGCCTGAATTCAAGGATTATGCAAAACAGATTGTAAAGAATGCAAAAGCAATGGCAGAAGAGCTAATGAGTTTAGGTTTATCATTAACAACAGACGGAACAGACAATCATCTGATGGTCATTGACCTTACAAAAAAAGATTTAACAGGAAAAGGTAAAGAAGTGCAGAATGCTCTGGATGAAGCAGGCATTACTGCAAATAAAAACACTGTTCCATTTGACCCTGCATCACCATTCAATCCTTCTGGTATTAGATTAGGAACACCAGCTGTAACAACAAGAGGAATGAAAGAAGCAGAGATGAAGGTCATTGCAAAAGGTATTGCAACTGTTATTGATAATTACGAAGACAAAGCAACAATAAACAAAGTCAAGCAGGATATTCTAGAGCTTTGCAAGAACTTTCCATTATATCCTGGGTTGGAAATTTTAGAATAAATATTATTTTTCTTAGGAACCTATGGTCTTTGCAATGCTTCAACCATCTTCTGTAGGTAAGGCACAGAATCAGCTATATCACCATTAGTCTCAGGCAATCCATTAAACTCTCCATTATATGCTCCTCCTTTGGACATTTTTAATGTCTTTCCTTTAGAATCCTTTCTTTGAGTAATTGAGCCAATGAATTTTGGGGGTCCTTGGTAAAGAGCAATATATTGCATATGCACATCACAATCTTTTAGATCAATGGGAAATCCATTTTCAGGCAAAACTTCCCCTCCATCAACATTCTTTGTTAATCCCTTAACTATCTCTCCTAATTTGTCTTTTGTTATAGCATATGTGTCTATTAATCTTATTTCTTTTCCTGTTTCTGGATCTGTTGTTTTCCATCTTCTTGAATACTCATAAGAATTATCTTTTTCAGTCCTTACATACTCATGGGAATGCTCTGCATCTCCAAAACTTTCTGTAGTTATTCCATCTCCAGCTACATCCCTAAAAGTTCTAAAAAGATCAAGATCATACTCATCCCCTAAAACAGACTCTAGTGAAGAAGGACCATCCCCAAGTTGTTGTGGCCTTGGTAATTTTGGTTTTTGTTCTTCATCACCCATATTACAATCTGGAAAAAATACATCATTAATAAAGCTTTCGATAATGACTACTTTAGAGTTTATACAGA
>CAZOXR010000053.1:5131-6794 GCA_964583885.1 uncultured Methanosarcinales archaeon
GGAAAGCTTATATATAATTACCACTTTCCAGTGGATTTAAAATGAAACTAATACCTGTAACTTACAAATTTGACCCTGATGCTATATCTGGAACAGTTGAACCTGTACGACAGGATATTGTCCCAATTAGATCAGATATCTTGACCATTACTGATGTGGTTGAAGCCAATGTTCCTTTTGTAGGAGATCTGGATACCACACTAAGTAATTTAGTACAAGGTACCCCTCGTATCAAAGAGGGAAGCAATGTTGTAGTACAAGGTAAGCCCAGTATCAAAGAGGGAAGCAATGTTGTTGTAGTTGATGCAAGTCCCCCCACCTTTCTTAGTTATTTTAGAGGTGGGTTACTAGCAGTTGCAGGATTAATTATAGGTGCTTTGGCTACGACTGCCCCAGCCGCAGATACTAGCATAGATTCAACCATAGACAATTTGGATGATGGTGAAATAGGTGTACTGGTTGGAAATGTGGCTTTTCACTCTGCTGCTGCATTTTCCGGTGCGTTAAGATATGATACTGGTCAACTTAAAACTACATCTGTTGGAGTTCTTGGGGGAATTGTAGGCTATCTTGGGAAGACAATATCATCAAATATGGATTTACCGTATGCCCCTATGTTAGGAAGAATCATTCATTCTGCTGGTACATCCCTTACAGAAAATGCTCTTATGGGTATTGATCCCCTATCAAGATACAATGTTCATTTAGGTCCTATTTCATATACTTATCACAAAGGACATAATGTAGGAGTAGATATATTAACATTACTTCCGACAATAATCACTACATTTTTCGATGATTTAGATTTATCGACCAGTCTAAAAACGGGTTCTGTTGCATTTCATTCTCCAAATTTTCCATTCAAAAGTGACGATGGGCTAGGTGGATTAGCTTCGGCTAATATGATGGTAGTAAGTAATCCTTCCAGTAAAAAACTTGTCAGTCATGAAAACATTCATACTCTCCAGTATAGTGACTTTAAGATGTTTAATTATCTCGTTGCACCAAATTATCCTACCATCCCTGGAGTGGGAGACGGCATACGTACATTGTCAGATCTTGTTCCACTTTTTTCTTCAATAAATATTCCTGAAATGGAAGCCCGCATTCTTCAATACTGAACAAAAACAACCAAGGATAATTAATAATTCACTTCCAAAAGTAAAATGTATTAATTCTGAAGAAGGACATAAAATAATAGAAGGTCTGAGAAAAAATAATAATAAGTGTGATATTTCCAAAAAGTAGAACTTTCTTACTATTCTCGGCAGGAGAATTATTTATCATCCCCTTTATATTTATCTCATGTAAGTTGGTTTATCTCTACTTAACATCCAGTGGGTGAGACAACGAGTCTCGTATTCATCCGGAGTATGAATTGCTTCGTGAACATCAACCATAAAAGCAGTTTTTCCAGTCAAGTCAGCTCTTCTGCCCATAAAATTCTCTCCAAGATAAGTAAAGCCTAAAACACCACCCATAACAGATTCAGGAAATATATGCAAAGACTTATCTGCTAATTTTGTGAAGTCCTGCTTCTGCTCTTGTAATTGCTCTAGATAAGATTCTATTGGAATTGCATAGCGAAGATTAACTTCCCTTGTATTCTCACGATATAAAACATCAACATGATACTTTTGGTCATCCTTATCCTGCCTTATAG
>CAZOXR010000054.1:0-6779 GCA_964583885.1 uncultured Methanosarcinales archaeon
AGAATTGAATCAGGAAATACCAGACCTGACCAAGAGCTTAATATTGAAGGCATTATCCATTTTCATCCTGGAGGTATCCCAGGCCCCAGTATTCCAGATCTTACTGATTTTAAAAAAGTTACCTGGTGGAACATGGATTATCAGAACTTGTTTGGATGGGTTGATGTAACTGATGCATTCGGGTTTGTACCTTCAGAAGAGGGGGTAAGATCTGCACTTGAAGCAAAAGATGCAGCATATGTGTCAGATGGAGAGATGGGAAAATTATATTTTAAAGTGAGGTATGGGTATAGCGTATTTTTAATCTACACCTTACAGCATGATGAACCCTGGATTGGGGTCGGTGAGTGTAAAAAATACTGTTTTGATGGTGGGCCAAAATCGTACAGGCTACTAACAAGAGAAGATGGAATTGGCCTTAGGATCACTGAAGATGATGGTTCTAATTCACCTCCAGATATGATCAGAGAGAATATTGCAAGGTATGTAAGACCAGCAATTCCTCCTCAGCCAAAGAGAAGTGTAATGCCTCCTAGTGTAGCATCAAGCCAAGTATTATATCACCATCCTGAAATTGTTAATGAGATTGAAGAAGGGTTACCAGTGACAGGACAAGAAGCTTTTGCACTTTTAGGACAATATCTTCAATTTGAAAAAGGAGAAGATCCTGATTCACAAGCAATAAGAAGGGTTTACGCTCTACTAAACAGCGCATTTAAACCAGGTATGGATTATGATGCGCAGATGACTGCTGCTACAGATATTTTGAGGAAATTATCACCTGCATATGACGCTGCAAGGAAGTTGCATGACGAACATAATGGAGGTAATGGTGGTGGTAATCGGTAGAAAATGGTAAGAAGGATTGAGAGACAGACCCAGATTGAAGGCTGGGACCAGGGAAAATTAGATGATGCATTAGTTGTAAATATAGGCGATGGGCTTGCTGCAAGATATGCAAGCTTATTTGCAAGCTGTCTTGAGTTTGGCAGAACTCTTGTTGCCAGTGATGAGAGAAGGCATGGCAACCAATGCTTCATGGGTCAGGATATTAAAAGAGGACCAGTAGCTCCCCAAATTGCAGAGATAGTTGGTAATCTAAATAGTGCAGTTGATGTTGGAGGATATTATGGCCCGATAAGATCTGAAATGTTCTATTCATTTTTAAAATACAATGCTGACGCTTTTTTTCACAGTGGAAACGATTGGAATGAAAAAGCATGGGTCATATCAAGACTCGAAAGACAACCTAGGCAAAGAAGGGAGAGTCATGATAAAAGAGATCAGCACTTTGTTTTAAGTGCAGGAAATGAGCATGAGCTAAGAGTTGCATATCATCATGATGGACTGATTGAAGGGAATCATGTTATGCCTCAGTTTGAAGGCCAAAAACAAGGAACAATCACTTCAATTGCATCAGCTGCTATGGGGCTTGCTGAAATTGTTGGGAGGACAATGGGGCTTGGTGAGACACTAGATGATGTAATAACCTGGAATCTGTGGTCTAATAAAAGGACATCTCATATAAGTGATTTTGATTGGTCAGATTTTAATCCAGAGGGGCTTAAGATTGGTGTTGTGGGATTGGGAGCAGCTGGAACTGGGTATGTTGAAGCAATCCATAATCTGCGATTTGGTACTGTTCATCTATATGATTTTGACAAAGTAGAGTTTACAAATTATTCAAGGGCTCCTCATTTTGTTGGAACCAGGGGAAGACTCAAAAGCCATGTACTAAGGGATCATTTCACTGCAAGAGGCGGCACAACAAAATACATCAGTAGAAACTTAAGGTTTGATGAAAATAGCAAGATTCCAGAAGTTGATCTCCTTATATCCTGTGTTGATGGGTATGATAACCAGATGAGGCTCATCAACTACTCGCAGAAAACAGGGACTCCACTATTGCTTGGAGGGTGCACCCCATTTAGTGCATCTGCATTTGCCTATGTCCCTGGAGAAACTAGATCATTGCTGCATCAATTTGATTTCTTAAAACAGGCTTATTTAGATGTCCTAAGAACTGACCATCCTAGCTGTAATGACCCTGAAGCAAATGGCTCTCAGATGTTGATGACTGTCTTATGCGCAGCAATACTTGCAGGAGAGACTGTTAATTTCTTTTCAGGCAATCCCCTGAAAGGACCATTTATGTATCATATGCTTGAAAATCCAAGGCTTGGATATATCCCAATTGCAGGTGGCAGGGATGTAGGAAGGGATGTGCCAGATTTTACTCCGCTACCGATTGATGCTGTAACAAGGCACGTTGTTGATGGTAGAGAAGATATAACTGTATATGGACAACCATTTGAAAGATGGTACTCAGATACAGGTAATATATTAAATAAACCTAGAACCAAGGAGGGATCATAATGAGTGATGATGAAGGAGTCTTTGCTGATTTTGGAGATGCTCAAGAAGCGCACGAACTTGTTGAGATACCAAGACCAAAGATGGGTGATGAAGAGTATGTTGCAAGGGTGTTATCAATGGGGGCGGTCTATAGGTCTGATGAATCAAAAGCTGCTCTAGAAAGGTATCTTGATAGGAGTGCAGAAATCGGGGAGAAAAATGCTTCACTTATCAAACTTCTAAGGGCATTGTTGCTCCTAGATGGAGAAAAAGAAGCTAAATATGTAAGAGATGATGTGCCTGATGATGAGATGGTAGATGAAATCAGCAGTACGATAGTTGAAACTGGGTTTAAGAGAGGTTATGGTGGCAGAGAGTTACCTATAAGTGGAAAGGGTTGGGCTGAAACTCTTGCTCATATTGCAGCAAGTGAAACATATGCTCAAACTGCAGATGAGTTTCAGGAAAGGGTAAGTCGTGAGTTTGGTTTTGTAGAAATGGCTTATCGTTCAGCTCATGATTTAGCAGAAGCATTGGTTGATCGCCAAGGCGATATGCTTACACTTACTGATGTGGTTGTTATGCCAGGCACACAGGCATTAGCTGAGATTATGCTTGGAAACTATCCTGTGTTAAGAAGTGAGGGGATTAGGGATAGGATATTTACATCTCAGGACCTATGTGATATGGTGGGTGCAAGTCTTGTCCAAGGTATTATTGATAACTCTGATTTGGCAAAAGCAGTTGGAACAGCAATTAAAAGTAATACTCCCCCTCAACTAACGTGGAGTTATGCACTTGATTGTCTATCTTATGAAAATGTCTTAAGGATTGGAAGAATGGTTGCAAATACTGGACCTGAGGGATATCATGGCTGATCTTAGCTTAGAAGAGATATCCTGCTCTCTAAGCCCAACAGCTGCTGAAATATTTAGGGCTTCTGCAGTTTCATTTCTTAGTGGCTTAAATGTTAGTGAAGATGCATTAGAGGTTAACCATACCCATCTTGGAAATATTGCGAATGGGGATTATTATTATCATCTTGCCAGGGGCATCATAACAGAGCTTGAAAGTGAACTTATGTTTGTGGGGGCAATCCCTTATCCTGCGCCTGCTTTGAATTCACGTTTTGAAATGGATCGTGAAGTTGTTTTTATTGATGGTGGGCCACAGACAGGGGTTACATATACCCATGAATTTGCTAATTATGGCCCAGACTACATAGAGGTAAACTTAGGTGGAGGCCATGATGAGTTTCATGTATCTTCTTTATCCAGGCGAATGTATGATATTGAGATGATTGTAGCTTCTCTTGAAGGGTTTAGAAAATTTCTTGAGGCAGGTGTTAAAGGCTTTAGAGAAGCAAATCCATTCATCCCCTTAAATGGCGACCTTGGAAAAGGGGATTTAGTCTATTGTATAAGATATGCTGAGCAGGCATTCCCCGGGTATTATGAGGCAATGAAACCCCTTGGAAGTGTAGTTGATCCTGCTGATAGGATTGGTGTAATTGAAGATATAGACGAAGAGGAAGATGGAAGGAACACGTATACAATTAAAACAGTGTCTGGAAACTGGGTTAGGTACAGGCCATTGATTATTGAACATGGAACTCTCAAAAGAGAGGGCGATGACTTTATGGATGAATTACACATAGTAGGAAAAGGGGGGTTTTGGACAGAGGATGATCTAAAAAGACCATTTATGACTCATTCTGAAGCAGAGGATGTCATATTGCCCATCCTTATGAGGCATAGTTATGACCCAAGAACTGAAGGGGTCTATACAAATCGGAATCAGCGTTTAGCAGAACAGTTTTCACTATTTATAACAAGGGGTGCTAATCCCCAGAGGATTGTTGAGATATATAATGAGCAATATGGGGTTCCTCTAGATGACATTGCAAAGATTGCTGGAATCCAGCTTAGGCAATTAGCACCATCTGTCAATCCGTCAGTCAGTAGGCTTTTAGAAATGGCAAACATCTACAATGGTTATGCTAAATCTTTATTGGATGAGGTTTCTGGTGTCATAGGCATAACTCCAGAAGAGATTATTGGACATGCAGGTGAGTTTGATTTTTCACAACCAAGAAAGATACGGGCTACAGTTGAAGGGAAAGAAGTTGTTGGTTATGTTGATCCAGATAGCCTACTAGAGCATGGAAGGGAATGGTATGTAAATGTGTATGATGATATGATTCATCCTCGATCGCTCACTACTGTTCCATTTAATGGTGCAGAATCTTTTGGTATTGAAGGGTACACACAAGCTATAAGCTTTTTTGAAGTTGAGAGGATATACGAGTTTTTAAGACACCAAGCAGATGAGATTGGCTCAGATAGACCTGAACTTGAAAAAAAGGCAGTTGAAGCAAGAGAAGCGCTTGAAGATAGGATGGAAGAAGTTAGAAGAGATTTTCTAGGAGACCCATCAGACGACAGGCCAAGAGAGCCAGTTGAACCATCAGAGACATACTCTCATTTTAAAGGGGGTGTTGATTCAGATCTTGTTGCTCCGCTCCTATATTATGGATATACTCCAGATGAAGCAAGAGAATATATAATGACTGAGACTAACAATCACCCTCTTTTTGTAAGAGCGCTTGATGATATATTTGAGTATAGGGAAAGACTGGAACGATCCAGGATATTTGAAACTAATCATACTGCAAGAAGAATGCTAAATACAGTAGTAGCTAGCGGAGCTACTGATTTTCATGAGATATTTGTAATCACTGATTCAATAATGGGAAGTGCAAGAGATGGAGATAGGGATGTTCTTCAAACTGCAGCAAATATTCTTCGTGCTACTGCCCTAGAAGGCGGAGTTGGGGTTCCTGGTGCAGCAATAAATGATATGCTGGCTGAAAAGCGCACTGGTAGAATGCCAGAGTACCTTAAGCCTTCTGATGTTGCAAGGATGGTTGGAGCAAATATGCTTTCTGGCGGGCAGGAGGTAGATAATGTGGCTGCATTAACTGAAGCAGGACATAAATCGCTTGAGCCAGGGATGGTAATTGTTGAAGGGCCTGAGCCATCTGGCCTTGAAGATGGAAAATCATATCTTGAATTGAAAATCACTGATTCAAGAGTTGATATGACAAGGTGCGCTGTAATGATTTTAGATGGACTTTATAAGAGGAATGCAGATGACCCAAGAAATACTGAATATGGTGGATGGATGGGTTATTATCCACAGGAACAAAGAGTGAAAAGTATTGAAACAGGTCCAAGGGTTTTTCCTGTTCCTGGATCAAATTATTTTATTGTAGTCCAACTAGAACATGAACAAGATAATCGTGGTAGGCGTAGATTTGATGTCAGACTTGACCCTGCGTCCATCCATCCAAGAAATGAGAAGGTCCATTATGAAATACAACCGGATGTTGATTCTGAGATCAGAAAAATGAGGGATGCAGGCATTCCAGTAAAAGAAGGTGGAGTTCATACAATTGAGCCTGCAGAAGAAGGAGGTTATTTTTTAATCCCTGAATTTGAGTTGCCAGATAAGGATAATAGTCTTATGACATTATATGTGTATGACAATCTTAGTCACAATTCAATTAGGGACAGAAAAATGCGTAGAAGACATTATAGGCATATGAATAGAGATATACTGGGTGATAAGCTATTTTTTAGTGAAATTAATGGGAGATATGCATCTATTGTATGCCATAACTGTGAATACTTTGGAATGGAAAGGATAATTGACTTGTTTGATGAAGTAAAACAGAGCATAGAACGGAGTTTTGGATTTCAGCCAGATAACATCCTTGCCTATGCGCAAAGGGTTAGAAGGCATGAACTAAGCGCACCTGCCCCCCTTATGATTGAGAGCAAAGAATAGATAATAAGTGTGTGTCTTGCCATTAACTACAATCTTTCCAAATTAACAGCACATCATTTCTTTTGTTCTTTATAATATCTTTCAACAATATCCAAATCAGAGATATCCTTAGGATGCCTATCTAATCTGATATTAACTAAACGGGGAAACCTTAAAGCATAGCCAGAAGTATAGTTTGATGATTTCTGAATTTCTTCATAATTAATCTCAACAACAATCTTTGGTTTGACCTTAACTTCTTTTCCTTTTTCGTGTTTAACCATTGCCTTTAATAATCTAGTTAATTGCTTGAATGTAACTCCTTCGCCTTTTTCTTTTATTCCTGTCCCTACTTTGCCAATCTCTAAAAACTTTTCATCACTTTTGCATGCAAGGATAAAGCTTGACATCCATGCAGCTCTTTTACCTTCACCCCATTCTGCGCCAACAATAACTAAGTCAAGAGTATCCATCACCGGTTTCAGCTTAACCATGAATCCCACGCGAGAGCCTGGCTTGTAAGGTGCTTTAAGATTTTTGAACATAACCCCTTCATTTCCAAGCTTTAAAGCTTCTTTATAGAACTTCTCTGCTTC
>CAZOXR010000055.1:0-6732 GCA_964583885.1 uncultured Methanosarcinales archaeon
CTAATGTTTTTAGTGCACGAATTATAATTAATGTTTTCTTTCCTTTTTTTATGTCAGAGCCAAGCTCATGGCCTTTATTCATGTCCTTGCTTAAGTCCATTATATCATCCCATAGCTGAAACCCCAATGCAAGATTATTGCCATATTCTTTTATTTTTTCTATCTGTTCTTTTTTTGCGTTTGCTAATAGCGCCCCCATTTCAAGAGAAGCCTCAATCAAAGCTCCTGTTTTTTTGCTTATCATATCAAAATAATCTTTTTCATTAATATCTTTTAGACTAAAAACAACATCAAGTGCTTGGCCGTCATTAACAGTCTTGTAGGCATTGTTGATTTTATCAACAAGCTCTTTTATTGGCAGAACCGATATTGCCATGCTGTACAATAAATTGCCTGCTAAGGTAGCATTTGTTACAGAAAATCTTGATGATAATCTATTGAATAATGGGCCATTATAATCAACCTCATTAAAATTTTTTAGAAAATATTCTTTTATTTTTTTATAAACTGTTGGAGAATTTCTTCTGAAGTCATCCTCATCCATAAAGTCATCCTGAACCAATGTTGCGTTATGGAAAAGCTCTAATGATAATGATGGAATATATGCTTCTTTTTCATCTTTGCCGTTAACTGCCTTATAGGCCATTATGAACATTATTGGCCTTACTCTTTTGCCTCCAGATGTAACATATTCTTTCATATAGTTGTATAATTCCTTTAGAAATTGGTCTGAAATCCCATCTATTCTTTTATTTAAAAAGACTTCAAGTTCTTTGTCAATTATTTCCTTATATCTTGATAGGGTATTATTGAAGTTCATTTTCAATTCTTTCTATAACATTTTTAATAATCCAGTTTGGAGTAGAGGCTCCTGCTGTTACACCTATATGTTCTTTGTTTTTGAACCATTCAGTTCTTAACTCGGATGCTGTTTCTATGTGTTTTGTTTCAATTATTCTTGAGCATATTTGTTTTAGTCTTCTTGTATTCGCGCTATTAAAATCTCCTATGACAAGCATCAAATCAACATTTTTTGCAAGCTCTTTTGCATCATTTTGCCTTTGTTTTGTTGCTGAACATATTGTATCCTCTACTTTCAGGTCTTTTATCCTGCTTTTCAGTTTTTTTACTATTTCATTAAATTCTTCCTGATCTTTTGTTGTTTGGGAAACTAGTGCATATTTTTTGTTTAAATCTTTTACTTCAGAATCATCATTTATTATTATTGAATTGTTCAGATTTCCTGCTATTCCTTTTACTTCTGTATGCTCCTTATCTCCAAATATTATTATATTGTAACCTTGTTTTTCAAATTCTTTTGTAATTTTATGAACTTTTTCTACTAGTGGGCATGTTGTGTTGATAATTTCTAGATTCTTGTTCTTTATCCTTTCTTTTAGTTTATCAGAAATTCCATGGGCAGAGATAACAACCGTTCCTTTATCTATAGAATCAATATTATCAATTATTTTTATTCCTCTTTCTTTTAGTTTATTTATAACTTGTTTATTATGAATAAGGTGCCCAAGTATGTAAATCCCTCCTTTGTTTCCGATCTTTTCAACTTCGTCCAGGGCTTTTCTTACTCCAAAACAAAAGCCGGAATTTTTTGCTTGGCTTATTTTCATCTTTACCTTGTTTTTGTCAGACAAACAAATTTATATTTGTCTTTCAGAACTTCATATGCTTTTTTTGCTTTTTCTTCATCTTCAAAAATGCCAAAAATTGTAGGCCCTGAGCCAGACATTAATGCATTAGCCGCTCCATTCCTTATAATCTCTTTTTTTATTTCGGTTATTATTGGGTGTTCTTTTATTGTGTTGAATTCAAAATCATTATGTAAATTAGTGATTATATCTTCTTTTTTTTGGCATTCAATTGCTTTTTCCATTTCTTCTGTGCTGTGTCTTTTTCCTGTGTTTTCCAGGTCAAGCTTTTCATATGCCTGTTTTGTTGATACTTTGAAGCCAGGGTTTATAAGTAATACATTGAATTCCATTATTGGCCTTAATCTTCTTAAGATAATCCCCTTGCCTGTTGCTAAAGCTGTTTTTCCAAGAATGCAGAATGGAACATCCATGCCAATTTCTTTTCCTATCTCCATCAATTCTTTTCTTTTTAATCCAAGATTCCATAGCTTGTTCAGGCCTTTTAATGTTGCAGCAGCATCTGTCGAGCCTCCTGCTAAGCCGCTGCTAATTGGGATGTTTTTTTTAATAGTAATTTCAGCGCCTTTTTCAGGATTGAATTTTTTTTGTAATAGTAATGCAGCTTTGTACGCCAGGTTTTTTTCTTTTTTTACTTCTTTGCAATTTATTATTATGTTTTTTTCATTTAATGTGCTTAATGTTATGTTATCATGCAGTTTTAGCTGCTGTTTTATTGATTCTATCTCATGATACCCAGATTCCAGTTTTTTGATTATGTCAAGAGTGAGATTTATCTTTGCATACGCATTAATGTTTAGTGTGTCTGTCATTTTGGGTTTAAGCTTATGATTGTTGTTGCCTGAATGCCATTACCTTTTCCGAATTCTGTCAATTCTTCGCCTGATGTAGCTGTTAATCCTATTAATCCTTTATCTACATCTAATAGTCTGGCTATGTTCTCTTTTATTTTTTCTTCATATTGATCTATTCTTGGCTTTTTGGCTTCTATCATAATGCCTATGTTGTTGATTTTATGGTTATTGATCATGCCTAAGGCTATTTTCAGGTATTCTCTTGAATCAGTTACCCCTTTTTTGCATAATTCATCTGCATAACTGCCTATTGAGCTGTTGCCCATGCTCTGGCTTATTGCATTGAATAATGAATGCAGAATAACATCACCATCAGAATTTGCTTCTAGACCTGGTTCTTTTGGTATTATCACTCCGCCAAGGACTAATGGCTTTTCTTTGTCTGTAAATTTATGCGAATCTAAGCCTATGCCTAACCTTGAGTTTGTTTTTATCTTGTTTAAGAACATCAGGTCATTTTGTGTTGTGAGCTTTATGTTATTTTTACTGCATTTTATGAGCTTTACTTTTTTTCCCAGCCTTTCTATCAGGCTTACATCATCTGTTCCGTAGAAATTATCCTTGTATGCTTTTTCAAATGCTTCTTTTAGTAATGAATATTTTGCTGTCTGCGGTGTTTGCATATGCCAGAGCCTTTTTCTGTCTAATGTTTTTACTATCTCATCTTCTTTTACTTCTTTTATTGTGTCTTCTGCTGGGAATGCTGCAGCACAAGCACCATGCTCTTTTGCAGTGTTGATTGAATCAATTATTGTTTTTTCATCTATTAATGGGTTTGCTGCATTATGGATTAAGATAATGTCATTTTCATTTGCAGCGTCAATTGATTTTATTCCGTTATAGACAGAATCCTGCCTTTTAATGCCCCCTTCTATGATTTTTTTTATTTTTTTGAAATTGTTTTTTTGTTTTATTTTTTCTAATTCTGCTATATCCTGTTTTTGTGTAATTAGGATTATTTGGCCTATTTCATTGCAGTCTTCAAAGGCTTTTATTGTATGGCATATTATTGGCTTGTCAGCTAATGTTAATAGGATTTTATTCACTCTTTCATTCATTCTTTTTCCTTGCCCTGCTCCGACAATGATTGCTATGTTTGCCATTTTATTTTATTATTAAATATCTTTATTATTGATTTTTTATTTATTGATAGTCTTTTTATTGGAATTTTTTAATGATTATTCTTTATTGATTTGTTTATCAACATTACTTTTTACTTTTTTATCAATATCCATAATCTCGTCTAATGATGGATTTTTTATTGGTTTATGCTCATCCATCTTTTGCTTTATTATCCTTGGAATATCTAAAAATTTAATTTTATCCTGAAGGAAGTATTTCACTGCAATTTCGTTTGCAGCGTTCATTACAGCTGGTAATGTGCCGCCTGCTTTTCCTGCTTCATATGCATAATTAAGGCATGGGAACAAATCATGGTTTATATCTTTGAAATTTAATTGGCTTATTTTTTTAAGATCTAATCTTGTAAGGTTATTTTGGAATCTTTTTGGATAGCTTAGGGCGTATTGAATTGGAATACGCATGTCAGGCAGTCCAAGCTGAGCAATTATTGACTTGTCCCGGAATTCAACTAATGAATGGATTATTGATTCTGGATGAAGCACTGTATCAATCTTTTCATAAGGTAATGAGTATAACCACTTGGCTTCTATCACTTCAAAACCTTTGTTTATCAATGTTGCACAGTCTATTGTTATCTTTGCGCCCATGCTCCATGTTGGGTGTTTAAGAGCGTCTGCTGCTGTTGCTTTTTCAAGCTGTTCTTTTGAATATTTTTTAAAAGCACCACCTGAGCAGGTAATCGTTATCTTGTTTAACTCGTTGATATTCTCTCCATTTAGGCATTGAAATATTGCAGAATGTTCTGAATCAATTGGCATTAAATTTACATCATTCTTTTTAACTTCATCCATTACTAACTGTCCTGCTGTTACTAGTGTTTCTTTGTTTGCCAAAGCAATGTTCTTTTTTGATTTTATTGCTTCAATTGTAGGCAAAACACCAATACTTCCCACTAAACAATTTATAATTGTGTTTGAATTTTCCAGTTTTGCTATCTTTATTAATCCCTCCATCCCTTTGTAAACTGGAATATCTGCTTTAAGCTCATCTGCTTTTTCTTCGTCCATTACTGCAACTGCTTCTGGCTTGAATTCTTCAATCTGTTTTTTTAGAAGTTCAATGTTTGAGTTTACTGTAAGCCCGGCTATCCTGAACTCATCAGGATGCTCTTTAACAATATCTAATGTTTGTGTTCCGATGCTTCCTGTTGAGCCTAAGATGCTAATTGTTTTCATTTATTCCATCCATTATCTTCTCAATAATCTTTTCTTCTTCTATATTCTCAACTATCTCTCCATTCTTGTAAAAAACACAAGAATCCTTTCCACCAACAATGCCTAAGTCAGCTTCTTTTGCTTCTCCTGGGCCATTCACACCACAGCCCATTACTGCAATGCTTAATGGCTTTTTTATTTTTTCAGTTTTTTGCTCTAATTCTTTTGCTACCTTTGCAACATCAAAGTTAGCTCTTGCGCATGTTGGGCATGCTGTAACAGAAATTCCAAATTTTCTTAGTTTTAATGATTGCAGTATTTGCTTAGCGACTTTAACTTCTTCTTCTGGCTCAGCTGATAATGAAACACGAATTGTATCTCCAATGCCCTGCAATAGCAAAGAGCCAATTCCAACAGATGAATTTATTGTTCCTGAAAAGCTTGTTCCTGATTCTGTTATGCCTAGATGCAATGGATAATCACTTCTTTCTGAAAACAATTTATACGCTTCAATTGTTTTTGGAACATCTGATGCCTTCAATGAAACAATAATATTTGTAAAATCTAACTCTTCAAGCAACTTAACATTCCTCATTGCTGATTCAACCATTGCTTTTGGTGTTAACCCATGTTCTTTTTCAATATCTTTTTCCAAAGAGCCAAGATTAACCCCTATTCTTATCGGTATATTGTTTTCTTTAGCTGCATCAACAACTAGCTTAATCTTTTCTTTATCGCCAATATTTCCAGGATTTATTCTTAATTTATCAACATACTTTGCTGATTCTATTGCTAACTTATAATCAAAATGAATGTCAGCTATTAATGGGATGGAAATGCTTTCTTTTATCTGTTTTAGAGCATTAGCTGATTCAATGTCAGGTACTGAAACTCGTACTATCTCGCATCCAAGCCCTTCTAAAGAATGAATCTGCTTTATTGTTTCTTCTGCATCCTTTGTCAATGTGTTTGTCATTGACTGTATAGCAATTGGGTTATTATTGCCAATCTTTATTTTTCCTATGCTTATTTCTTTTGTTTGTTTTCTCATCTTAACATTTCCTTAACTGTTTTTATTATGTTTTTCTTTGTTAATCCGTACTTTTCTTTTAATATTGGTAAGCTGCCGTGCTCAATAAACCTGTCAGGCAGGCCTATTCTTTTAACATTTGCTTTTATCTTGTTTTTTTCTAATAATTCAAGGATTGAAGAGCCAAACCCACCTTCTAATGTGTTTTCTTCAATTGTTATGATATTTTTATTCTTTTTTGCTAAATTGATGATTAATTTTTCATCTAATGGTTTTGCAAAACGTGAATTAACAACCCAAACATCTATTTTTTGTTTCTTTAGTTCATCTGCTGCTTTAAGTGCTTCATCTGCAATAGTTCCAATTGCAAAGATAATTGCACTGTCCCCTTTTTTTATGATTTCAGCTTTTCCTATCTCAATGTTCTTGAATTTTTCATCCATCTTAACACCAAAACCTTTACCTCTTGGGTATCTTACTGCAACAGGGCCATTATGGTTTACAGCAGTATTCAGCATGTGCTGAAGCTCGTTTTCATCTTTAGGAGACATTATTACAATATTTGGAACATTTCTTAAGTAACTTATGTCAAAAGGGCCATGATGTGTTGGGCCGTCTTCTCCAACTAATCCTGCACGGTCAATTGCAAATATAACTGGAAGGTTTTGCAGGCAGATGTCGTGAATAATTTGATCATAAGCTCTTTGTAAAAATGTTGAATATATTGCGCAGACTGGCTTAAAGCCATTAATAGCTAAGCCTCCAGCAAATGTTACTGCGTGCTGCTCTGCAATGCCAACATCATAGAATCTTTCTGGGTATAATTCTGCAAATTCTGTTAATCCTGTTCCTGCTGTCATTGCAGCTGTTATTGCTATTAGTTT
>CAZOXR010000056.1:0-6711 GCA_964583885.1 uncultured Methanosarcinales archaeon
AGCTATAGGCGTTGGAGGCATCCATACAGTGCTTGAGTCTAAAGCACAATTCATGAAGAAATATTATGGGGATAACTATATTGTAATTGGTTTATACGACCCTATCAAATCCAGACCGGAATTTGAAGAGAAGAAGATAGATGACCCCGAAATAAAAAGAATTTTCCACGAATTGAAAAAAGAAGGCATTGAATGCTATTTTGGTGGTTGGTTAGTGCCCACTAGGCCTAACGCCATATTAATCGATATATCAAAATATAAGAAGAAACTAGCAGCTATCAACAGAGAAACACAACAAGACTATAAATTCAAAGTTAAGTATAATTTTGAATATTATGATGGCTTTGCTGTTTTTGGATATGCTGCTGGAAAGTTGATAGAAAAACTGATCAAAATAAAAAAATATTCAAATAAAAAAGGTGTTGTTCATATACATGAGTTTGTAAGTGGATTAGCTCTTCTTTACCTCAAAAAACAAAAATGCGATATAAAGACAATCTTTACGCTGCACAGTACAGGCCTTGGAAGAGGCATAGCTCTTAAAGGAGAAAATCTTGCTGATAAAATAAAAAAAGGCCTTAAGAATAAAAAAATAGCTAAAAACAGTGAAGCAAAAAGATATAAAGATAGGTTTGGTTATAGTATCTATAACAGGCATCTTTTTGAAAAAGAGCTTGTATCCAAAACAGATGTTCTTACAACTGTTAGTGAAACAACAGCAACAGAAACAAATTATATATTGGGAAAAAAACCAGACATAATAACGCCAAATGCTTTGGAGATGTTAAGATTGCCTTCTCTGGAAGAAAGGTCAATAGTCCATCATAATTCAAAAGAAAGAATATACCGATTTTTAAATGCATATTTTCTGCCATATTATTCTATGGACATACCACATTCCCTCCTTTTCTTCACATCTGGCAGATACGAATTAACTACAAAAGGATATGACTTATTTTTTGATGCTCTTTCTAAATTAAATGACAAGTTGAAAAAAGAGAACTACCCTAGCACGATTTTTGTCTTTTTATTTATAATGGTGGAAGGCAAAGAAGCAAATGATGAGATATTAGAGAACATGGCTGTTTACGATGCAATTGAGCATACACTTTCCCAGGAAATACCCCATATACAAAAAAGAGCAATATCTTCCCTGGTTCATGGACATGAAATGAAGAGGGACACTATATTTGATGAGCACTTTTTAATAGAATCAAAAAAATTAATGTTAAAATTCAAGCGAAAAGGATCTGAAAATCCGCCAATATGCGCATTCAAGGGTTTAGGGAAAAACAATCTTATTATGAAACTTTTAATGAAATGCGGGTTGGATAACCGGCCAGATGATAAGGTAAAGGTTATATTCTATCCTGCTCCTGTGTCTGTAGCAGATGGTTTGCTTTCTATGGAATATAATGAAGTTATGAGCGGCATGCATCTTGGAATATTTCCTTCCATGTATGAGCCATGGGGATACACCCCGCTAGAAACAGCTGCGCATGGCGTAATATCCATAACAACAGACATTTCAGGATTCGGAAAATTCATTCTTAAAAACAGCAAACAGGGAAAAAAACCCGGAATTTTAATATTAAAAACTGAGGATAGAAAAAGAGAAGAAATAATCTCTGAATTATCTGATAGGATGTATTGGGTGGCAAAACTGCCAAGGAAGGAAAGAATAAATAAGAAATTAGAGGCGCATAGGCTTGCTATGCATGCTAATTGGAAAGAATTCTCAAAATATTACATACAGGCGCATAACCTGGCTGTAAAAGGAAGTAAACTTAAGGAAAAACCCAAGAAAAAGAAGTAGTTTAACTTCTAAACAACCTTCATCTCTTTAACATCAAAATATCTTTTAACAACATTAGTCAGGTTCTCGAGATTCTTGCTCTCCCTGCCAATCAACAAAGCTTTTGTTTTTGTGTCAGGACCAGTTATTGTTACTACCTTCTCTTCTTCTTTTATATCCCTGACCTGCAGAGGATATATCATATTTCTTACAAACTGAAGAACATCTTGATTAAATTCAACTACTTTAACATTCTTCTGTAACATATCCTTAATCTTCCTGATATTATTCCCGCTTTTTCCAATGGCTTTGCCAATCTCATTCTCATGCACTATAAATGTAATCCTGTCATTTACAATGCAGTCCTTTACCTTTGCTTTTGTTACAGACTCAAAAAGAGATATATATTTGATAATGTTAACATCATACTTAATCTTCACTATTTTCCACCTTTCATAACAGACAATACAGAAATAAGAAATGGCTTTTTGCACAAAGCACCAAGCTCATCACTGGGATACTTGAGTTTAATAATCTTAAACTTTCCTAATTTTTTATAATAATTAATATCCTCTTCAACACTTTCAGAACAATTAGCTGACAAAAATACTTTATCTATCTTACCAAGCTTGATATTCTTAACAGTCCTTTCAGTACCTATGATCAATTTCTTTGTCTTCATCAAGCTCTTAATCTCTTTTATATCTTTATCAACAACCTGTTTTTTTACCATGCTAAAAAATTCCTCCGAAATTTTTGGCACCCTGAAAATCAAAGATTTTCATGGTGTTACTTCTCTTTCTTTATCTTTGTAATCAACCCAGGCAACCCTGTACCTACAGGTATTGGCTGGTTAAGCATAATGTTCTCCACAACCGAGTTTAGCTCATCAACCTCTCCAACAAGTGAAGCATTAATAATGTGCCTTATTGGTGTTTCAAAAGATGCTCTTGCTAAAACTGAACTTTTTTCTGAGACAATGCCATATCTTGTTACGCCCTTAACAGAACCAGAATAGCACATTGTATCTGCTATCAGCATTATATGCCTTATATCCACATTAAGGCCCTGGTTTTCAATGACCTTGAAAACCTCATTGATTATTGCTTGTCTTGCAGCCTCTACACCAAAAACATCTGCTATCTCAAATATGTTGTTTGTTGTTGTTCTTTCCGAATCAACCTCTGGCAGCTGCAAAATGTCCCTCACATTTGAGCCAGACGTTATTATAATAAACTCTTCTCCCCTTTTTACAGGCAAAACCTGGGAGATGCCTTTAACACCCCTTATATGGATTGATTTTATTTTTTCTTTTACCTTATATATCTCATTAAGATTTTCTTCCTTATTTTTGCATTTAAGAACTATGGAATCTTTATCTGATTTTACATTATACCCTTTTAATTGCTTTGATACCTGTTTTGCAATGAACTGCTCTGTAATCCCAAAATCCTTTATCTTTTCTTTGTCAATCTTAACCTCAATCATTAATTCAGCCAGATTAATTGAAAATTCATATGCAATATCTTTCAGCATAGTTTCTTTTATTGACAAAGCAATGTTCCTTATGTTCTTGCCTTTTGAATATGGCTGTTTAAGATGGATTTCCATCATTGGTGTTGTCAGGTTTTTTCTCCCGTCAAGGATCTCTATAATCCTTGGCAGGCCCATTGTAATGTTCATCTCTGCTACGCCTGCAAAGTGGAATGTGTTTAATGTCATCTGTGTTCCTGGTTCGCCGATTGATTCTGCTGAAACAATGCCGACAGATTCCCCAGCCTCAATTGTCGCATCTTTGTACTCCTTTAAAGTATTCTCTAAGATTTTCTTGAATTTAGCAGGGCTAACACCAGCCGGGATATTCTCTTTCAGAGTTTCAATTATGCTCTTTGGAAGCTGCTCCTCGTATTCTTTTGGTATGTACATTTTGCACCTATAATGTTGATTTTATAATTCTTTTAACATTTAATTTGCCATCCTCTGATTTTGAAACATCGAGGCCATCTTCCCCATAATTAAATTGTATTATTTTTCCTGAAGCATCCCTTATTGTCTTGTCATACTCTACCCTCAGGTCCTGCATTGCATTAGACAGCCGCCTGTACAAGTAACCTGACTTTGGGGTTCTTAATGCAGTGTCCATTAATGAGTCTCTTCCAGTTACTGACCCAAAGAAGAATTCATAAGGATTCAGGCCATTCTTAAATCCATTAGAGATAAAACCATGAGCTTCTGGGCTTAAGTCATCTTTCTTAAAACACGACAATGTTCTGTCAAAATAACCTTTCTCTATTCTTTTTCCACGCATAGCCTGCTGGCCAACACAAGCAGCCATCTGAGCTAAATTTAGCAAATTACCTCTTGCGCCGGAATCAGCCATTATCATCGTATGGCTTTCCTTATTTGAGTATTGCGCTACCAAAGCTCCTGTTTCATTTCTCGCCTTGTTTAATACCTCTAGTATCTTAAGCTCTAATGTTTCCCGCAGAGTCTTGCCAGGAAATGTTTCCAATTTATTGTTATAGTATAGATTTATCAGCTCATCTACTTCTTTTTTTGCTTTGTCTAATGTTTCCTGTATCTTGAATCTTGTGTCTTCTGGTAAATCTGTATCAGATATAACAGTGGTGAATCCTGTTTTTAATAAAACCTCTATACCTATCCTGAACAACTTGCCAAGAATATCTATTGTAAGCTCTTTTCCATATTTTTTGTGGATGTTCCTTAACAACAAACCTGAGCCTTCACCAAGATTTGATCTATCCATAACCCCTGCCATTAACCTGCCGTCTTTGATTATAACTCTTGCATCCATCTCGCATTTGCCATTTTTGTATTTTTCACAGCCCTTGCAATGCTGACTGGTGCAAGCTCTTGATCTTCCTGTAAAATTAAAATCATCTGGAATTAGAACAGAAAAAATTTCTTTCCCGGATATGTTCTCTTTTTTTGGCAATTTTGAAAAATCCATTACACCAATAGCAGACAATAAGTCAATTGATTCCTTCCTTGAAAGACTTAACTCTTTAGTCAATATATAATTCCCAGATATTGCATCCTGTACACAACCAATGATGCTTAATCCGTATCTTGGGCTTATTAGCTGGGTTTGAACTTCCATTAGAATCTCTGCCTCTGCTCTTGATTCTTCTGTTTGTGGTATATGTAAGTTCATTTCATCTCCATCAAAATCAGCGTTATATGGGTGGCAGACAGCTGGATTTAATCTTAATGTTTTTCCTGGAAGAACCCTAATCCTATGGCACATCATAGACATCCTATGCAAGCTAGGCTGCCTGTTAAATAAAGCTACATCACCATCAAGCAGATGCCTTTCAACTATATAACCTGGCTGTATCTCTTCTAATGCAGCTTCCTTTGTTTCTTCAGTTATCTTCTTCTTCTTTCCATCTGGACTTATTACGTAGTTAGCGCCAGGATATTTAGTTGGCCCATTAGTCATGAATTTTTTCAAATAAGGCAGGTTCCATTCATTAACCTTCTCAGGAACAGAAAGTTTTTTTGCCATTACCATAGGAACCCCTACTTCATTTAGATTAAGCATCGGGTCAGGACTTATTACTGTTCTGGCTGAAAAATTAGTTCTCTTTCCAGCTAAGTTATGCCTGATTCTTTCAGTGATTGTTTTCAATGGCTGGCCTGACCTATGTCTGGCAGGTGGCAGCTGAGCAACGTTATTATCAAAAAAGGTAGTTATATGGTACTGCAATAAATCCCACAAATCCTCGACAATTATTTCAGGAGCTCCAGCATTTATGTTTTCAAATAACCTTTGGTTGATTCTTACAATGTCTCCAAGCTTATGCGTTAGGTCATCCTCAGACCGTTCTCCTGACTCAAGTGTTATTGAAGGCCTCATTGTTACCGGCGGTATCTGCAGAACAGTCAAAACCACCCATTCAGGTCTTACTGCTTTTGGATTCAAGCCAAAAACTTCAATATCATCATCAGGTATTTTCTCAAGCCTTGACCTCATTTCAATTGGATTAAGCCTTTTTTCGTTCTCAATAAATGTTGTTGGCTTATCAATCTTAATCTTATATTGCCTGCCCTTGCAATGAGGGCATTTGTTGATTGTTTTGAGGTTAGTTAGTGTTGTTTTTATTGATTTTCTTCTTTCTTCTGCTCCCTGCTCCTTCTCAACTGCATCCATGTTTTCTTTAATGGATTGTATCTTATTTTGAGGTATAAGTATTCTGCCGCATTCCCTGCAAGTGCATCTTAGTATGTTTAACATGATATTAACAAATTTTATATGTATGATTGGCCTGGCTAATTCTATATATCCAAAATGCCCCACACATTCCTTAAGCTTACAACCACACACCTTGCACCTAAGCCCCGGGTCAATAACCCCTAAGCGTATATCCATTAAGCCGCCATCAACTGGGTAGCCTTCTTTATCATAAAGCTCAGGTGTGACGATTTTAGCAGAAGCCATCTTCTTTATCATCTTTGGCGACAAAACAGAAAAAACAACATTCTTAACCTTTTTGAACACATACTGCTCATTAGGTTCTATTCTGCCTTCTTTCTTTTCTTCTTTAGCTTCTCCTTTCTCTTCCTTTGGAGATTCTTTCTTTAGCTTCTGTTCTTCTTCCTTTTTTGCTTTTTCTTCGTCTGCCATGATAACACCTAAAATTTATTTTCTAAAACCATTTTGGGATAGATTCCAAGAGACCTAAATTCATCAAGTATTAACTTAAAAGCATATGATATTTCCACATTAGATATCTCAACATTTTCCCCGCACATTGGGCAGTATGACTTATTTTTATACTCATCCTTAATAGCGATAATCCCGCATCCTTCGCATACAGGAACAATAGCTTTATCTGAATCAAACCTTTCTTTCAATAATAAAGAAGCGCCATGCGCAACAAATGTGTCTTTTT
>CAZOXR010000057.1:0-3941 GCA_964583885.1 uncultured Methanosarcinales archaeon
AAAAAGATTTAAATAATAACTTAAATTGAGATTGGTTTATGCCAGAATTAAAACCAGAAGATATTCGATCACCACTGCAACTTCTGCAAATGATGCAGCAAGGTTCTTTTCCAGATTGTCGCCTTGATCTTGGTGAAAGGCTTGAAGCAGAAATTGAATCAATTCGTACACCTCCTCAGCAGCTAAGCCCTTATAATGAAGAGCTTGCGTTAAGATATTTGGTTGATGATAGCCAATATGCTATGTTCACTATATATGAAATGTTAGGAAACTTGGACGGATGTGATGTATCACCTGGTATAGTCAAAGATCACATTACTAATGTAAGGAAATATTCTACAAGACTCAGCAGAAACATTAAGATAGCAAAAGACCTTTTTCCAGACAGTAATGAAGCTTTACCAAATGGCACATTCGAAACTTTAAGCGGACTTTCAGCTTGGATTGACAGAACCATTTACTTTATTGAAAAGAATCCACACAATTATCGTCATATGGTGGTGGGTATGTATAATCAAGTACAACAGTATAAGGAGGAAGGTAATATAGATCAAGCCATTGATCTGGGTCTGCTCATACGTAGAGAACAACACAAATATTCTAGACCTTAATCTCCTGGCCTTGTTTTTTTTGGATTGAAAATAAATTAGAGAAATTTATTCTAAGCAGCAATTCCGTATCTTGTTGTGATATCTACATTACCCAAAAGAAGACGAAAAATACCTTTATCAAAGAAGTTCTCCATTTTCAAGACATCCAATATTTTTGGTTTTGGGTTCTTGATATATACAACCCGCCTATTATTATCTTTAAGAATCAGTTTGCGCAATTTTAATAAAAAAGTTATTCCATACGCATCAATCGATCCGCACTTAGACAAGTCAAGGGTAATATTGCTTTCAGGCTTCTTTTCTGCTATGCCCTTAACGAGAGCTAAACATGTATCAAATGTTGCAACATCTGGTCTTGCTTGTAGAACTCTTTTGTTAGAACGGTCTGTGGGCCTAATTAATGGAAAAACAATATGAACTGAAAGCGTTTGTGCAGAAACTGTTTCTATTGTAACATTTGCCATAATCATTCAATCTAACACATATTATTTAAATATTTCTACCCTTAAGAACATATTAAACCTTAATCTCCTGGCCTTGCTTTAGAATTCTAACCTTTGTTTTGCTTCCTTTCTCAACCTTCTCCTTAAACAACTCAGCGTCTTCTATTGTCCCTACAACACCAGAGCCAAAATGCATTGGTATGGCCAGTTTTGGCTTTATTATCACAACAGCACTTGCTGCCTCTTCCCTGTCCATAGTGTATGTTCCGCCAACAGGAACCAAAACAATATCTGCTTTAATATCCTTCATCTCAGGAATATTGTCAGTATCACCTGCAAAATAAATCCTATGACTATTAGCCTGAATAACAAACCCAACACCATTCGCTTTTGGATGGAATGGCTTGCCAATATTATAAGCATGAACTGCTTCTACTTTAACATCACCAACATTAACTACATCACCTGGCTTCATCCCTCTTGCTCCATTTAATTCAGAAGCTACTTTATCTGTTGTTAGGATAGCTGTACCATCAACCCTTGTCTGCGCTATCTTGTCTTTGCCAAAATGGTCATAATGCTCATGGCTTATTAGAATTAGGTCTGCTTTTTCATCATACTCGCCTGCATAAGGATCAGTATAAATAACCATTTCCTTGGTTTTAATCTTAAAACTAGCATGACCAAGCCATTTAATCTGCATCAATACCACCTTACATACTTGTTCATATTTACCCTCTTGGTTTTTACAAACCTTTATAAATGTACCTAATTTATTCTCACTAAAAAATGGTCTTAGAAAAGCTTGGAGATTCACTAAAAAACACTCTGCAAAAGATAGCAAAAGCAGTTTTTGTAGATGAAAAACTAATCAATGAGTTAGTCAAGGATATACAAAGAGCTTTACTGCAGGCAGATGTAAATGTGCAATTAGTTTTTGATCTAACCAAGAAAATAAAAGAAAGAGCAAAGGAAAAAGAGCCAGGAACATTAACAAAGAAAGAGCAGTTAATCAATATTGTTTATGAAGAACTGGTAAATTTCTTAGGAAAAGAAGGCCATAAGATAGAAATAAAGAAAAAACCTTCCAAGATAATGCTTGTTGGTTTGTTTGGCTCTGGAAAAACAACAACAACTGGAAAGCTTGCAAAATTCTTTACAAAAAGAGGAAAAAAAGTTGCTTTAGTTGGATTAGATATACATAGGCCAGCTGCAATGGACCAGATAGAGCAGATAGCTAAGCAAGCAAATGTTCCTGTTTTTATAGACAAAAAAGAAAAGAATGTCCTGAAGATATGGGAAAAATTCAAAGCAGAATATGAGAAATTTGATGTCTTACTTATAGATACAGCAGGCCGTGACGCCTTGTCAAAAGAATTAATAAAAGAAATAGAAGATATAAATAAAAAAATTAAGCCAGATGAAAATTTACTGGTTATTTCTGCAGATATTGGCCAGGCAGCTCAGAAACAGGCAGAGCAGTTCCACATGTCTTGCCACATAACTGGTGTTATAGCAACAAAGATGGATGGCACTGCAAAAGCAGGTGGTGCATTATCAGCCTGCGCAGTAACAGACGCTCCAATAAAATTTGTTGGTATTGGAGAAAGGATTGACGATTTAGAGGTGTTTAATCCGCCTGGATTTGTTGGAAGGCTCTTAGGCATGGGTGATTTAGAAGCTTTGTTAGAAAAAGCAAAAGAAGCAATAACAGAAGAAGAAGCAGAAGATTTAGGAAAGAGATTTTTGAAAGGCGATTTTAACTTGATTGACTTGTACGAGCAGATGTCTGCAATGAAAAAAATGGGCTCTTTATCCAAAATAGTTGAGATGATTCCAGGATTTTCACAATTAAAACTGCCAAAGGAAGCATTGAATGTTCAGGAAGGAAAGCTCGAGAAATGGAAGCATTGCATGTCATCAATGACCAAAGAAGAACTTGAAGACCCAGAAATAATGGACAGCAAAAGAATTGAGAGAATTTCAAAAGGCTCAGGAGTTCCAACAAAAGAGATTAGAGGCTTAGTAAAACAATACAGGCAGAGCAAGAAGATGGTAAAGATGATGAAAGGTTCAGGCGATGTAAACAAGTTGATGAAGAAATTCCAGGGCAAGATGCCGAAAGGAATGGGCATGTAGTTGATTAGTTACCTCTTTCTAGTAGTTAAAACCGAAAGATTTATAAATGGGCCATGATATAGTATAACATAGTGTAATTAAAAAATAATAAAAGGTGAATGTAAATGTCTCTCAACGATATAATCAATCAGACTGATCAGACACTCGGAACTATATGCTCATCTGCTATGGATTTTTTTTCTGAAAAGTATAATTTAACTAAAGACCAAGCAATCAAAAGACTGGGCGCACTTTCTTCTGGGTCACTTGCAGTAGCAGGATTAGCTGATTTGGGATATACAAGCTTAAGCTTTTTAGGATGTGCTGTTTACGTAGGATGGGTTACAGCAACAGGTCGCAATCCCTTGGCAACAGTCTCAGGTGACAATCCAGAAGACCAATTATACAAGACACTCAGGATAATGGCTGTCCTTATGGGTTCATATGCAGTTCTACATGGAACTATTAACATGGCAATAGGAGCAGTTTCTTCATCTCCAGAGCTTCAAGAGGGTATACAACAAGCAGCTACTGGTGTTGCAGCTATTGGCTTTACTTCCACTTGGTATCTGAACGATTGAAAACGAACCAAATAACAAAATTCTATCTAACGTCAACCCATAAAAAACCTTAACTTTAGAAATACAAAAACAGCATACAATCCCACCAAAGCAAAACCTTCCTTTCTCTCCAGCTTCATATTCTTTCCAAGCAGCAACAAAGCAATGCCAGTTACAATAAACCAGAATGGAATATCAAAAAACAACAA
>CAZOXR010000057.1:4041-6651 GCA_964583885.1 uncultured Methanosarcinales archaeon
TTTGTTCCTACTGCAATTCCGCTTGCTCCAATAAGTCCAGATTTTACATTTGTGGCAATCTCAGGTAGAGAAGTTCCTATGGATATAATCCCCAGCCCAACTAAAGTCTGCGATATTCTTAGCATCTTGGCAATATTCTTTGCAGCTTCAACTACCAAAAACGAACCAAGCCAAAGGCCCGCTATTCCAATTATCAAAAATAATAACTCAGGATACATTTTATTTCATTATATCTGGATATTTGTTAGTATAATATCTCAGAATAAAAGGAAACATAAAAGTAGTTAAAACAGCCATAGCAATAATTGCTGAATAAACCTCTATTGAGATTAAGCCATTCATTCTTGCTATCTCTGCTATTACAAGCTCTATAGCTCCCCTTGAATTCATGCCCCAGCCTATTAGTGTAGTTTGTTTTAAGTTAAGGTTTGTAAAAGGAGTAACAATTATAGTTCCAAGAATCTTTCCAGCAATAGCTGTAATTATTATCAATACAAACAGATTGAAATTCAAAACAAGGCTCTGAAAATCAAGATGCATACCTATATTAATAAAAAAGAAAGGCACTATAAGTGCAAAGCTTATCATCCTTAATTCCTTGACATCCTCCTGCTCTTCTTTCCTGTTTACAATAGCTTTTTGTAAAAAAATACCTCCAATAAACGCGCCTATCACAGGCCCGAGTCCCATCAAGCTTGACAATGCTGCTATAGAAAGACCAATCACAAGCATTGTAGAGAAACTAGCTATTTTCGACCTATCTTTATGCAATACCCTCATAACTCGCGGGATAAACTTAAGAAGCAATAGTGTAATGCCCATAAATGCAATTACTGTTACAGGAAAAATTGCTATACTAACATTTGATTTCTGCACATAAACCAATAATAATGCTAAAAACAAAACCTCGAAAATATTATCAAGAATCCCTGCTCCAAGCATTATAGTTCCTACTCTTGTTTTCAGCATCTTATGCTCTATCAACACAACTATCTTTGTTCCTTCAGCAGTTAATGACAAGCATGCTCCAACAGCAATAGCAGTTACATAATCATAATCCAGTAATCTCATCAATCCAAATCCAAGAATAAAAGGGACAACAGCAGCAGATATAGCAATTATCAGAGAATCCTTCTTTGTTTTTCTCATTTTTCTTAAGCTTATTTCCAGGCCAACAAGCAAAAGCAGGAATACAACCCCAAGCTCAGCTAAAAATGAGATATCACTTAGATTCTCAGCTGTGAATATCACCTTAATAAAAGGAATGCCTAAAACAATGCCAGCAAGAATCTGTCCAAGCACTTTTGGAATCTTTAACCTGAAGAACACCTCAGAAAATATTAGTGACATACCTAAACAAACAGCCATTAATAGTATAAGATTCATTTTTTATTCTCCAAATCTTGGATTGAACTTATCCAGCCATCTGTCTTTTTCTGTTTCACTCAATAAGTCATAAAATCCAAATTCAACGCCTTTTTCGTATACCTTAATATTTTTATCATATACTTCTTTTAAAGCATAATAAGATAATAACTTAAATCCGGGATTTTTTTCATCTGAGATTTCCTCACAATTATAATACAATTGTATCATCCCTTCTTTTTTATTGCCCTTTAAATGAATATCCCCATCATTATAAGAAATATAAATCTCATCTTTAACATTCAATAATTCTTTTGCAAATTTTTCAGAATTCTCAACACCAGAAGCATTAAAATCCGTTGCTCCGATAGCCTTTAGTCCTTCTATTTTATTGGCAACATTTGAAAAAATATCTTTAACATTCTTTTCACTTATAAAAATATTCAATTTAAATTTCTCGATATCTTTTTTTAATTTTAACCTTAAACTTTTATATTTCTTGTTAAAAGAATCTATGAGTAATTTATATTTTGGCAAATATTTATCAGTTATTTTGTTTGATTTTCCATAATCCTTGCTGATTCCAGAAGCAATCCGTATTAATTGCAGAAAATCTTTCTTAAACTCGTTTTTATCTGTACTTTTGAATTCAGCTAATATAGTCATTTTATATATTGTTCTGAAATAAACCTTTATTTAAATTTATGTATTTTTAGAATTATTCAACAATAATATCCATTTTAACATTCTTTTTTGCATAAATAACATCTACTATTGTGTACTCTCCTGGTTCATCGAATGTATAACTAAAGCTTTCACCGTAAAACATCGTGGGGCTGGCAGCACCACCCGGATATATCCTGACCATGTGCTTCATGTTATCAACATATTTATCCTTATGTAGCCATGTTACTGTTTCTCCTTTGTCCATAGTAAGGCTGTCAGGAACAAATTTCAGGTTTTCTATGTTAATCAAATTTCCTATAATCTCAGGTGCTGTGGTTGTTGTCGTTTCATTAAGTTGTTCCTCTTCTGTTGTGTTGGTTATCTCTATTTCCTCTTCATCTTGAACTGTTCCATTAATATCTTCCTCAGGCGCCTGAACTGTTGTAGTGGTTGTTTCAATGATATCTTCTGGTATTTCAGGCATCTCCGAACCATCCGATATAATCACATTTCCTGTTGTCTGAATGGTACATCCTGTAATAGAAATAATAAATATCAACAATATCCAAAAATTTATCT
>CAZOXR010000058.1:0-6650 GCA_964583885.1 uncultured Methanosarcinales archaeon
TCCCATTTTGTGCAAAGCTTGTTGTAGCTTAGGTTATTTATTATTGAGTTTTCTATTGTGAAATCAATAACACCATTAGTTGTTTCAATGCCGTCATTATTACTATCCCATTCTGTTTCTTGTTTGTAGTTTAGGATTATTGCTATTCTTGAATCGTTTGATTGGTTTTGATTGTGTTGGTTAGTTATGAAATTAGTTCTGTTGAATATTAGAGAATAATTATCATTATCATTTAGATAGACTTCTGCTATGCCTTGCGTGCTTACTTGTCCCGTTATACTTAGTGATTTAAGTAATCCTTGATTGTCCAGGATAATTGGCTCTTCTCTTGAGTCACTTATTTGTAAGTTTAAGGTTTGATTGTATGTGTTTGTTTCTTCATAATAACCTGCTATGATTGGCTGTATCAGGAATATACCGAGTAATAGGAATAATACTATTATGAACCAAGGCGCGTTCTTTATTGCGCTGTTCTTCAAGCTAAATAAATACAGCTTTGTCTTTATTTGGTTCTCAAGTTTCATTTTTCTTTTTTAATGCCCGAATATAGATTGTCCAGATTGTTGATGGATCTCTTTTAAGCAAAGATGAGATTTTGATTAAGCTGAGATTTAGTTTTTCTTTCAGGTAGATGACAATAGATTCAAGAACACTCAAGTTTCGATTTTTTAGGATGTGGACTGGGAAGTAGAATTCTGATTCAATGTCTTTGAATTGCTCTTTTTGCTTGTTTTTTGCGTTATGGTAGGTTCTGCATAATGCTTTCTGGTTTCTGTTTGTTAATCCTGCTATTTTTACAAAATTTAATTGTTGGTTTTCTCGTAAGAATTTAGTAATTGTTTCTAATGAGCTTAATTTTTTTGTGAAGATTGAGAGAGGAATTTCATTCCTTGGTTTTTGAAGGTATGATAGAATATCCTTAGATGTTATATTGAACTGTTTATGTAAATGTTCTAGTTCCTCTTTTATAATTGCCTCTTTTTTCATATTATGTAGGTTTTTTTCTATTCTATGTAGATATTATACATCTTATGTAAGTCTTTTTACATATTAAGTAAAGTATTACATATTATGTAAGCCTCAAATACCTATAGCTTTTGCTATAAATACACCTAAATACATACTATGTAGAGAAATGATATTTAAAGGTTTTGGTTGAGTTGTTGTTAGGCGCAATGCGAGAAGAAGATGGATTTATTCAGACCCATTATGATTTAATTTATAATAAACATCTGGAAGCCTTATTGTTGGATTAAAGATCGCTTCATGTTCAGAAAGAGTTAACCATTCAATAACAGCTGTGCGCACTTTGGGTTTTTCTCCAATTAATTTATCAAATATAAAAATTCCATCGCCCATTACCCCAAGGTAGATAGCATAATGCACTGGACAAACAGGTGAACCATACATGCAAACATTAGCACTACTGGGGTCTTCTGACACATTTCCTTCCTGGTCACCAATAGCAACTAGAGCTTGGGGTTGCGTCCAAATATATCTTGCTTTAAATTCCAAAGTACCCAAAAGCTGATTTTCATCTATAAGTCCCAAAACATAAGCAACCAATCCAGCACAATCTGAACTAGTAGTATCATCAGAATTCATTTGTTCCTCCATTCTTTGATATACTTCAATTCCATCTCTTTCTATTACCCTATCTCTGAATAGTTCTAGCATTTTTAAGTGCAGGATTACTATCCACTTAATAAATATTACCGTTAATATATCTTTTTCTCGACTCCCCACTTCATAGCTCAAAGAATCCAAAAATCAATCAAACAGAAAAAACCAAATAAAGAATAAGAAAAAAATAATTATTTCTTCTTAATTGTATTATGCTCTACCCATTTATGCGTCAGCCAGAATATTGCTGAGAATACAAAACTTCCAATAACAAATAACATAGTCTTGTATAATATAGTTAACAATTTTAAATGAAGAATATAGTACTATCTAAGTGAGTATGCGCCTTGCATATATTCCCTTGCAGCCCTGTTAATGACCCTGATAACACCATCTGCAAACATCGCAGCAGAACATAAATCTACTCCAGCAGGAGCATCTGTTCCTGTAAATAGGGATAATGTTGAAAGATGTCCTTCCATATCACTAGCTGCCCTGAACATGGCATCAAGTGATTTATGGTATGCGACAAACTTTTCTGCAGGAAGCGCCTCTGCTGCAGCCATTCCTTTTAAGGTTTCCAAAGCTTCTGCAGAAACAGCAAGATTTTCATGTGCATCAGCCCTATTTTGTTCAATAGCCGTGCTAAATATGTCCAGCCTATCTCCAATGTCTTGCCTCATATCTCCAAGACTTTGGGCAAGTAATCCAGATTGTGCTTCGATATCAGAGATGAGTGTTGGTAAAATCCCTTCTATCATTCCAACATAGCTTACAGCAGCCTGCAGATGACTGAAATGATTAACTGCTCCGCCAATTCTTGACAGCAAGCCTTTAGCCTCTCCAGAAAGGTGCTTGTAAGCTTTTCTATACTCTGGCGATAATCCGCATAAAAGCAAATACTTGTCAGAATAGTCATTGATTGTTTTTTCAAGGACATGTGTCATCGCTAAAAATCCTCTTGCATTTTCATCGAGTAATGAAGGGACGTAAAGATTAATTCCCCTGTCCTGCATTTCATTGATTGCCTGGTCAAAAGAGGGAAGCTGTTCATCAAAAACACGAGCCCGAATATCTGCAAGACCCTCTTCTCTTTTAATATCCCTTTTTTCATGCGGCCACAATACCTCTCTTTGGCTCGCGTACTTACAGGCTGATAGAGTATCTGATCCTATAGATGTAACTTCCTCAGCAATCCTCATTGCCCTGTAAGAAGCCACTAGATCATGAGGCCCATTATTTCCACGAAGAGAGATTTCCCCTGATCTAGGATAAAGAATACCTACACCCATTCTTGACATAGGCCCACCATGGTCTGCACCTACAAAAGGGACTACTTTGACGTCCTTCCTGCCTGATTTTTTGATGGATTCCTTTCCTCTGATTATTATTGCTACCATTCTTAGATCTGCTAAGCATGTAGATATGGCAGGCTTTATAAATCTTTCTGGTATAACTACTATTAGATAGTATAAATATGATTCACAATAAAAAACTTATTCTGTATTAACAATCAAAACAGAAAAAAATCAAATAAAGAATAAGAAAAAAATAATTATTTCTTCTTAATTGTATTATGCTCTACCCATTTATGCGTCAGCCAGAATATTGCTGAGAATACAAAACTTCCAATAACAAATAACATAGTCTTGTATAGCAACATTTCAGAAGAGCCGTAAAAACCGCAACCCATACTATCACCTCAGACTAGCTTAGAAAGTTCAGGTATTTAAATTTATTTGTTTAGAAATAAAAAGATGGAAGAACTATTTCTAATATCACTAAAAAATGATAACAGTAGTAAGTTTTATAAAAGAATAGAAATTTTCTAAATTCTTATGGCATTATTAAGAGAAGATTTTGATGTTGAATCAATCATTACCTCAGAACCCATGGATGCAGCACAGCTGCAGAAAAGGTTAAAGGAATGGGCAGATAAGGACTACTTGGCTTATTTCTGGACTCCGACAGAGATTCAATTACTTAAGCATTATTCCCCCCACGCATACCAAAGTGCAGTTGATGCAGATCTTACTGACAGCGGAAGATTATTGCGAAGAGTAATATTTCAGTACCAGTCTGAGATTGTCAACAGGTCATCAGTTATCGATGCTGGGATCTTGGCTGGAAAGAGAAATATTGAGACAGTAAGGCATCAGATTTTGAACCTAGATAGACTAAATGGCCTTGCTGCTATATTGGAAACAGAATATGAGGATATATACTTGGCTGACTTAGCTCAAGAAACCCTTGATGACAAATTAATAGAGGCAAAGCTAGCATACGCTACTCTGCTAGGGACTATGCCTAATTGGCTTGATGAGGTTCCGACTGTTACTAAAAGTGCACCAGATCTTGGGGTGGCTCGAGACACGCAATTCAGCTATATAGATGAGGTTTTAGGAAAGATAGGTCCCCGTGTAGTTGCTATTGTCCTGTATGGCTCTGCTTCAAGAGAAACAAATCCAGATAATGTAAAGGACAGGGATAATTATCTTGTTGTACAAGATGGTACTCTTCCTGAAATATACCAAATTCTACAAGGCCACAGATTTCAGCCTTCAAAAGATGGAAAGCCAGTTGGATTTAATCTCATTGAGCAGAGGTCCTTTGCTCGATTCCTTAGAATGAATCATGATGCTAATGAAAGCCTTGAGCATTGCAAAGTGCTTTATGGAGAAGCAGAGTTTCCTGTTGTTTCAGAAAATGAGATTCAACAAAGAGGAACCTCATATGCAGTTTTGAGATCTAAAATATTGAAATCCTCTGCTGCATGGCAGATGGTTACACCCAGATGGCTGATTGGCATACCTGAAATGTTTGATTATCTACAGAAAACACCACTATTTATGATTCAAGCAGGACTTAACCTGACAGAAGGTGTGCAATCAAGAAACAAGGGAGATTTCCGAGAGGTTTATGCAGAGCTTGGTGGAAATGTTGCAGATCACAGGGAAGATGTAGGTTATATTACTGAATGTGTTTGCAGGGCTGCTGCTGTTAGTCCACTAATAGCTGAGAGGTTTTTCAAAGGTATGGAATTCAAGGATGTTCCTATAAACCTAAAGGCCACTCCAATTAGTCCTGATGGTAATTTGGTGGGATATTCTAATGCTCTTTCATTGATGTTCTTAGGATATCATTAATAACAGAAAAATAAATAAACAATAAAGTATATTCATCATTAATGAAAAGAATATTTTTATTTCTAATGATTATTTTAATTATTGGTTGTGCTGAAGAAGAGAATATTCCAAAGGAGGTGAATAAAATGAAAATTTCAAGCCCTGCTTTTGAAGATAATGGAGATATACCTGACAGGTATACATGCCAAGGGCAAGATGTAAATCCAGAACTGAATATTGAAGGTATACCAGAAAATGCAAAAAGTTTAGTTTTGATAATGGATGACCCAGATGCTCCTGCTGGAACATGGGACCATTGGATAGTATTCAATATACCAATAATAGCAAAGATAGAAGAAAACAGCGTACCACAAGGAGCTGTGCAAGGAAAAAACAGCTGGGGAAAAAGCAATTATGGAGGGCCTTGCCCACCTTCAGGCCAGCATAGATATCTCTTCAAGCTATATGCATTAGATACAACCTTAGAATTAGACACTAATTCAGATAAAAGCAATGTAGAGCAAGCAATGCAAGGGCATATTTTAGCTGAAGCTAAATTAATCGGATTGTACAGCAAGGGATGATTTTGTCACTACTTTCAAGACATAAACAACAAAAGATTTATATATAGATAATTCTTTCTTGGTTTTATGACAGAAGGAAGGAGTAAACTAGAATTTGATGTTGCTGTTTATAGTAGATTAGCAAGAAAAAAGAAAACTGAAAAGGAACATCTATTTGTTTTATATGTAACCTCAGATAGTGAAGTTCTTGAAACAAAAATGGCTAGTCTAGTCGAAGCTTCTGAGTGTCCAGTTGCTGAGGTGCAAGTAAATGCAATGGTGCCCACATCTGGTGCACCATTTCATTGTACAACAATGTATACAATTGTAAGCGATGTAGAATTGCCTTCAAAACTTTCAGAAAATGTGGTTTATGCAGGAGAGGGGCATGACCCCAATGAATGCTATCATTCTGCTCAAAGAAGATTTGCCGAATACGTGAGTGAAATGCAAAAGGGAGTTAAAAGGGACTCAAAGACCTACTTAAATTTTCTAGGAAAAGAAATAGTACCTTATATGAGGAGGTATTTTATTGATCCTATGCTTGAAGCACGTAGCCAAGGCTCTGGAATATATGATTCTCTTCATAAACCATATGATTTTCTAAAGTTCTGTTTCTTAGATTTCTCAAAGGGTTCTCCCTTCGAACGAGATGCAATAGCTTTAACAAGGGCTGTTGAATGGGGAATTAATAGGGAAAGAGATAGTTATGTTTTAGATGCTATAGAAGGAAATATAAGAAAAAAACATCTAGGACCTTAAGAAATTTCCAAAATCTTAAACTTGAAATTAAGATTCTTTCCAGCTAAAGGATGATTTAAATCCAAAGTGATCTCTTTGTCATTCACTTCCACTATTTTTGCTGGTATTTGCTTGCCATCTGGTGTTCCTAAGCCAATAAGCATTCCAGGCTTTGGCTCTTTTTCTGCTGGGAACTTATCTCTTGGCACTTTCTGAACCATTTTAGGATTTGGCATGCCATAAGCTTCTTCTGGCTTTAACTTAATTTCTTTCTCTTCGCCTTTCTTCATTCCAACAACTGCCTTGTCAAAGCCAGGTATTATCTGGCCAGAGCCAACCTCAAATTCCAATGGATGTGAATGTTCTCCGTGCTTTGAAGAGTCAAAGACTTTTCCATCATCTAGTGTTCCTGTATACTCAACCTTTATTTTATCTCCTTTCTTGATTACCATAGTATCATCTCCATCAAAAAAACAAGCAGAATAAGCTCATTTAAGTGATTTTTTAAGATAATAACCAACAATATTATTTAAGTGTTTTGCTACATATGCTCCAATGCTTTCTTCATCAAAGGCAAGATTGCTTCAACTTCGTCCTT
>CAZOXR010000059.1:0-1279 GCA_964583885.1 uncultured Methanosarcinales archaeon
GAAAAGGGTATTGCACTAGAGATTAATGCTTTTCCAAACAGGCTGGATTTAAACTACGCAGGCATTAAAGAAGCAATAGAATATGGCATTAAGCTGTCAATCGGAACAGACGCGCATTCAATAGAGCATCTTAACTACATAAACTTTGGAATAGCAACTGCAAGAAAAGGCTGGGCAACTAAGAAAGACATAATAAATACTTATTCTATGAAGAAATTAAAGAAATTCCTAAAAAAATAAACCGTCGGGTGGGCGGAGGGGAGCCGGTGGTGGGCAGAGAATAAAAAAACAGAAACAAAAAAGAGAAAAAAACCCTAAATCAACCTTTAAGAACACCCATGGGCTCCATACGTACAACTTTTTCTGAAATACCAGAATTATGAACGCTTTCTATAACATTCTCAACATCTTTGTAAGCAAGTGGTGCCTCTTCAGCAAGAGATTTCCAGTTTGTTGCTTTTGTAACAATTCCTTTATGCTGCAGTAATTCATTGCTTATCTTTTCTCCTCTGAATTGTTTCAATGCTGCATGTCTTGACATAGCTCTGCCAGCTCCATGAGCAGAGCTTCCAAATGTCTTTTCCATTGCTTTATCAGTGCCTTTCAGAATATAAGATGCAGTGCCCATTGAGCCTGCAAGTAAAACTGGCTGATCTGGAAAGCTTCTTGTCGCGCCTTTTCTATGAACAAAAAGAGGATAGTTGTTTCCTTTTACATTATGCTTCTCAAGCTTAACAACATTATGGCACAAGCCCCACACTGTTTTCATATCCATCGATTCCCAGTCTTTCTTGAAAACCTTTTCAAAAGTCTCTCTTATCCATTGTGTCATAACCAACCTATTAGTAAATGAATAATTAACAGCGCACTTCATAGCCTTGAAATAATCCTGGCCTTCTTCTGAACTAGCAGGCGCGCAAGCCAACTGCCTGTCAGGCAGCCATATATTATACTTCTTAACAGCCTTTTCCTGTATCTTCAGATAATCAGAAGCAACCTGATGGCCAAATCCCCTGGAACCGCAATGCAGCATTATCAAAACTTGATCTTTATCAGCAATTCCCCATTTTTTTGCACTAGCATCATCAAAAACATCAGTTACTTTCTGGATCTCTAGAAAATGGTTTCCTGCTCCTAATGTTCCTAGCTGAGGCAGTCCTCTTTTCTTTGCTAAATCGCTTACTTTAGAAGGATCAGCTCCTTCCATACATCCTTTTTCTTCTGTATGCTCAATATCATCCTTAGTCCCATAACCTTTCTCAACACCCCATTTCATTCC
>CAZOXR010000059.1:1289-1594 GCA_964583885.1 uncultured Methanosarcinales archaeon
TCGCTAGTTTATGTCTTTCTTCCTCTTTATTATTTTCATCTTGGAATTAATTTAGTTAATATTGGTACAATTATTGCACTATCAGTTATAGCCACCAATATAACTAAACTTTATGCCGGTTCATTAGCAGATAATTTTAATTTCCCTTTGCTTCCAACACCGCAAGGTATTGTATTGAATAAAGCAGGAACTAATTCTTTCAATTTCTCTTTAACTTCTTTGAATGTTAGATTAGTACGAATAGAATTTACACCGCAGTTTATGTCAAATCCGCATAAGCCAGAAGAGATTATTCCTTCTTCTGC
>CAZOXR010000059.1:1604-6519 GCA_964583885.1 uncultured Methanosarcinales archaeon
AAAGCAGCAACAGCTCCCATTGGCAAGCCATATCCAAAATGTGCATCACTGAGTGCGATAACTGGCTCAACAACACCTGGCAGACAGCAAACATTGCTTAATTGCTCAATTGTTCCACTCTCCATACCATCATAGATTGCTTTGTTTGCTATGAGTTTGCCATCTACTCTCATCTCTTTTCTCACTGATTTTGGCAACCTATACTCAAAATCATTTATCTTTTCTAGTTTGTCTTTCATTTTTATACTTTAGATATCCAGACTAACAGTAACCTTGTAGCCTTTATCAGTCTGCTCAAACTTATACTTGTAATAAGTAACTGCTTTTACAACTGTCTCACCAAGCTCTGGCCTCATAGACTCTCCAGAGCATTTCACAATCAAGTGATTTTCATCAATCTCTTTGATTTCAAATTTAGAAAAGAATTTCTGCTCTGTATCAACCACTGCAATAATGCCCTGCAGCCAGTTTAACATCAACTCTTCTGCATTATCTGCCTTAAACTGATATTCAGCAAATTCCTTTTCCTGCACTTCATCAATCTTGCATATAACACTGGCTAATGCTAAAGCAGCATTCTCAAAAAGCTCTTTCAAATCCTTGCCATACGCTTCAAATAATACATCTGAAGTCAAGGTATCAATAAATTTATATTTCATTTTGTAGAAAGAATAATCTATTTTATATAAATTTAATGATTAATAAGGAATAATCTCAACATTCTCAGATTCAGGCTCTTCTTCCTTCTCTTCTGGTTTTTCATCTTCTGTTTTCTCTTCCACTGCTGTCTCTTCAGCCTTGTCATTACTAAACAGATTCCCAAAAACACCGCCAGAATCAGAAGGAGCCACTTCTGGGCTTGAATCAGAAAAGATATCTTTGTTAGAGTATGTTTTTTCCTCACCACCAACTAATGCACTTAGCATAGAAATAACTTTTTGTATCTCTGCATGAGAATCTTCTTTTGTGTCTATGGTTATCTTCATATACTAATCATTATTTTATTTATTTAAATACTTTTTGATATAGCAAAAAATAATTATTATTTTTTGCTTATTACGAGATAAGTCGAGTATAATTTAGAAATAAATTGTTCTCAACCTCATTCTCATCAAACCCTTTAATCTCAGCTATCTTTTTAATGACATAGATAACATTTGATGGTTCGTTTCTCTCGCCTACCTTCGGACCAAGATAAGGTGCATCACTTTCACTAAGCAACTGATTTATATTAACCTCTTTAGCAAGCTTCTGAAAGTGCGCATCCCTTACAATGTTTGGCGGAATAGAAAAAAACCACCCATTATCTGCTGCACTCTTAACAAGATCAAATTTTCCACAAAAGCAGTGAAGCACTATTTTCTTTAGTTTAGATGATTCCAGAATATCAACAACATCCTCTTCAGCTCTTCTTGAGTGCACAATAACTGGCTTTTTTATTTTCTCTGCAAGAGAAATTAATTCAAAAAACACTTTCTTCTGCTTCTCCTTATCTCCACCCCTCAAATAATCAAGTCCAATCTCACCAACAGCAACTATCTTTTCTTTATTCTGTTTAATAAACTCCAAAGACGCATTTAACTGCACTTCATCCAGATTTACTGCTTCTGTTGGATACAATCCCAAAGCAGCTTCAACAATTTCATATTTTTTTGCTAAATCAAGAACTTTTTTATTGCTCTTTAAATCAAGGCCATTCTCGATTATCTTAACAACACCTTTTTCAGCAGACTTTCTTATTACTTTATCTCTATCACTATCAAACTTACAATGGTGCAAATGAGAGTGAACATCAACCAGCATTTTCAATTCCATAATCCAGATTACCCATTCCTAATTTAGAAGCAGCTTCTATCTGGTGCTTTGGGGATTTTTTATGCATCTCTTCAAACAAATCTTTTCCTGCTTTTTTATTTATCATATCAAACGAAGCCTTATCAATAGCCACTATATCTCCACCAAGCAAAACACCAATATCATCTAAAACAATATTATTATCTCCACCCCAGCAATCACAATGCTTTGCAATATTTATTATAACATTTACATAAAAAACCTTTTTCATATCTTTTATAGCAGCTCCTGCTGCTTCAGCTAACAATACATCAAATGTTGCATTTTTAACCTTTATTGCATTGTTCGGACATACATAATAACAAACAGAACACCCCCAACAGCCATCTTCATTGCATACAGCTTTTTCCTTGATTTCAATAGCTCCAAAAGCGCATGCTTTTGCGCAAACACCGCATGCAATGCAATTATCCTGTATTAATGGCCCGCCGCCAGAATGAATATCCTTCTTAGTTTTCTTGCTAACACCACCCATTCCTAAGTTTTTTATTGCTGCTCCAAAACCAGCGCAGCCATGGCCTTTTACGTGCGTTAAGACAAGCATATGTTCTGATTCATGAAGCGGCTTGCAGACTTCTGCAGTAAGATGCTTTGTTTTTACTTTGACATTTTCATTGGATATGATTATAGGGCATCCAATTGTTTTCTCTGAAAAACCATGCTTTTCAGCTGTTTTCAGGTATTTCTCAACACTGTCTCTTTCACCTTCATACATAACAGGACTGTCAAACAAGAATGGCTTAAGTTCTAGCTGTTTTAGAACATCAACTACTTTCTTAGCCCACTCTGGCTTTAGAAAATACTCATTCCCTTCTTCACCCATATGAAGCTTTACAGCTATCTTGCTTCCTGAAGGAAAAAAGTTATTTAGTTTTTCTTTTAGAACAGAATCAAATTTGCCAATATCATTTTTATCAATAAAAGTTATTGTTTCCATAAACTTAACAAAATCTAATGTGTTTTATATACTTTTCCACAATATTTATAAATCAATATAAACCAATATTCCACTATGGATACCGTAAGACACAAGGGTTCGTAAGATTTCTTTAAGTAGTTTTATTCATATTAACACAACATTATCTTAAGACCATGAAAATCGTCAAACAAGTCAACACAAAGAAAGGAATGAAAGTGAATGAATTAATTGAAGAACTATCATTAAGCAATGTTTTTGGCGCAGGCAGGTTAGCAAAAAGCGTTGATATAGCAGAAAACATGATCAAAGACAAAGACTGCAAGGTATTCTTTGGATTAGCAGGAGCAATGGTTCCTGGCGGTATGAAACAGATAATAATTGAGATGCTAGAGAATAAATGGATTGATGTATTTGTAACAACCGGAGCTAATCTAACTCATGATTTGATTGAAGCATTAGGAATGCACCATTACCAAGGAACCGCTGATGCAGATGATAAAAAACTCCATAAGATAGGTATTGACAGAATATATGATTCATTCATGCCAAACAAAGCCTATGAAAAATTAGAAGAATTTTTTAACAAAAACTTTGAAAAGCTGAGCAAAGAAAAAGATATAAAATCATTCTTATGGAAGTTAGGCAGTTTAACACCAGAAAATTCTATACTAAATACCTGCTACAGAAATAAAGTACCTATCTTTTGCCCTGCAATAGCTGATTCAGGCATTGGATTGATGATATGGGGCCATTTAGCAAAAGGGAAAGGAATTGACGTAGGGGCATTTGATGATTTAAAGGAAATACTAGACATAGCATGGACAGCAAAGAAAACAGCTGTTTTCTACATTGGAGGAGGCGTGCCAAAGAATTATATCCAGCAGTCAATGCAATTCTCTCCAAAATCAGCAGAGTATGGCATTCAAGTTACAATGGACAGGCCAGAGCCAGGAGGAAGCTCTGGGGCAGAGCTTAAAGAAGGTATTTCATGGGGAAAGATGAATGAGAAAGGGAAATATGTTAATCTTACATGCGATGCGACAATTGCACTGCCAATAATACATGCTGCTTTAAAAGATAGAATAAATACAATAGTCAAAGCCTAGCCGTCTGTGCCATTGTTTGCCTTGTTTACAAAGTAAACAATGGCAAAGGCCAGACGAGACATACAATGTTCCTACACTTTAGTGTAGGGTTATTGTATGGCGAGTAGGATAGGATTTGACTAACGCTAGAATAAAGTAAGGTTTTTAAAACAAAAAGACATGCTAAATCACTATGAAAACACCAGAACAAGTCAAAGCTATGAAAGGCAAAGAGAAAATAGCAGTTTTAACAGCTTATGGCTATCCTATAGCTAAGATACTTGATGAAACAGAATTTGACATGATTTTAGTAGGAGATTCCCTTGGCATGGTTGTCCTTGGCTATGAAACAACAAAACAAGTAACAATGCAGGACATGGTAAGGCATGTTCAGGCAGTTGCGAATGGCGCTAAAAACACTTTAATTATTGCTGACCTTCCTATAAACAGCTACAACACAAAAGAAGATGCAGTGAAGAATGCTAAATTACTGCTAGAAGCAGGAGCTCATGGAGTAAAGCCAGAAGGAAAGCCAGAGATTATTGAAGCATTAACAAAAGAGAGTATTCCTGTGATGGGCCATACTGGATTACTGCCTCAAACAGATAAATATGAAGTTAAAGGCAAGGATAAAGAAGAAGCAGAAAAACTGATACAAACAGCAAAAGAAATAGAAAAAGCAGGGGCTTTTTGCATAGTAATTGAGTCTGTTCCAACAGAACTAGCAAAAACAATAACAGAATCCATTAGCATACCAACAATTGGTATTGGAGCTGGCAAAGAGTGTGATGGCCAGGTTTTAGTAGTTAATGACATGCTTGGTTTTTATGATAAGTTAAAGCCAAAGTTTGCAAAGAAATATACTAATTTATGGCCAATAATAAAAAAAGCTGTTTCAGAATACAAAGAGGAGGTTAAAGAAGGCAAATTTCCGACAGAAGAGTATAGTTATAAATAAAATCAATAAAAAAAGTCCAATAAAATCAATAAAAAGAAATCATCAATAATAAAAATTAAAAATAATCAATAAATAAAAATCAATTTAAAAAATATCAAT
>CAZOXR010000060.1:0-1199 GCA_964583885.1 uncultured Methanosarcinales archaeon
GGTAACTGAAAAGGAATTAACACTTGGAGCTGATTCATCAACAATAAACCCGCCATCCATAACAGCAACAGGTGTAGATGAGCCATAATCATCATAAAGTTCGACCCTGAATGTTTTGCTGCTAAGCTCTTTTGTTCCCTCTGATGGTATCTTTATCCAGCACTCAAAACCATTAGCACCAGGTGTGCAATCTCTAAAAGCATCTGAATTCCTTAGACGGACCTGATCATTAGTTATCTCACTATCAGCAATGCCTGCCTCAGTATCATCAATGCTGGCTGTAACAATTATCTCATAAAAATCTATTCCCCTTACATAACCATCAATACCATCTGTTCCACTAACCTGTAAATCACTTAATCCAGCATGCACACTGGCAGAATAAATAGGTAAAATTATCATTAAACTACAAATCATTATTGCAATTAATTTATTCTTTGTCAAGTTTCTCCAACTCCTTTTGCATTAGATTAAGGTCATACAGCTTCTGCTCCATTAGCTCCCTGGCTAGCATTGATTTTTTCTTGCCAAGCTTTTTAGCTACTTTTTCCAGAAGTTCGTTTATCTCTTCACTTACAGTAATCCTTATCTGTATACTCATTTTGACCTTAATATAGTCTTAATTTATACTTATTTAAGTCTATATATATAAAGTTTTCTATTAAAACCCTATTTATTTATACTTTATTTAGCCTTAATCAATACCTTATACATACCTAATCAAGGATATAAATAAAAGCCCAATAACAATTATTGTTGTTTGGTTTTTCAACTTTATCAGAAAAAAAACAAAGCAATAAATCTTCTTTACAATACAACAAATTTTAAATACAAGCTAATTATATAATCCCTTATGCCAAAAAAGAGCCTGTCTTCTTATATTCAGGGGGAACTTGATAAGGGCTTTAGCTATGCAACTATAAAGAACCATTTAATGAAGTATGGCTATAGGGTAGATATTATAGAGGGCGCGTTTAATGAATTAAAACCAGAGATAAAGCATACGCTCCATCTGTCAAAAACAGCATTAATAGCCATTGCCATTATTTCTCTTGGATTCATTGTTCTTGGCGCGTCATTATTTCTCACCAACCAAACACCAAAAGCTCCACAACAATTGCTTGATGTAAAAGTGAACATAATCAACAATGAGCTTATACCAGATGATAAACTAAATTTTAATGTTGAATTAGTGAGCT
>CAZOXR010000060.1:1209-6483 GCA_964583885.1 uncultured Methanosarcinales archaeon
AACATTGAATTATATTATAACAGACAGCAGCAATAAAATTGTAACATCAAAAACAGAAACAATTGCTCTAGAGACACGAGCATCAATAACAAATGATGTGAGGATTCCAAAAGGCACTCCAGCAGGAAATTATATTCTAAAAGTAAGTGCGGATTATAACAATAAGATTGCTTCTGCCAGCGATACATTCAGGGTTTCTGCTTTAACACAAGACACATGCTTTAATAATGTTAAAGATTATGATGAAGAGGATATTGATTGCGGCGGTAAATGCAAGCCATGCCCTACATGCTTTGACAGAATAAAAAATCAGGGTGAAGAAAGTATTGATTGCGGAGGCCCATGCAATCCATGCGAAAGAGATTGCGATGACAACAATAAATGCACAAGAGATTATTTTGAAGATGGAAGCTGCTTTAATGATCCTATAGAGCCCTGCTGCGGTAATCTTGTTTGTGAATCAGCTGAATCAGGCTCTTCTTGTCCAGGAGACTGCGAAGAAGAAACAGATGATTTACCTGGATCAAGCTCTTCAGAAACCATAGAAGAAATAAAGCAGATAAGCGCAACAGACCAGGAAAAAGCATCGGAATTATGCGCTGCCTTAACACAGGAATCATTTATCAATCAGTGCTTCACAGAAATAGCAGAGGCAACACTGTCAACAAGGTTCTGCAAAAAGATAAGCAGCCAAAGAACAAAGGACAATTGCCATAGCGATCTGGCAGAGCTTATTGGAAACAATTTAATCTGTGATGATATAAGCACAGAGCCAAGAAGAGATGCTTGTTTTATGAACTTTGTAAATATCGGGGACTATTCTGTTTGTGAAAAGATTGTAAATGATTATCTTAGAAAATCGTGCGAAGCGCTAAGTGGCATGGGTTAATTGTTCTTATTAATATTAGTTTTTTTATTGATTAATTTATTGAATTGAAAGCTTTAATTCCATCTTCTAATAGTTCATCACACTTACTTTTATCATTTGAATCAGCTATGATCCTGAAAACATTGCTTTCTGTTTTAGAAGCCCTGAACCATAAGAATGATTTATCATCAATTACGATTTTTAATCCGCCTGTTATGTCTCCTGTTTCCTGAATTTTATATTTTGAATAGTGCTCTTTCAGTGCTTTCTTTATATTGTCATGGTTTTTTTGGTTAAATTGTATTTTTGTTCTTTTGCTGTAATATTTTGGATAATCCTTTATTATCTCATTTAATTGCTTTTTTCTTTTTGCCATTATTCTTAATATCATTATTAATGTTAAAATGCCATCCCTGCATCTTGATGGATAAACAATACCTCCAGAAGAGCTTCCTTCACCGCCAACAATAGATTTATGTTTTAGCATCTCATCAACAACATTTATTTCTCCTACTTCTGTTTCTTTGACTTTTGCATTGTTTTTTTCTGCTACTTCTTTTACTAAATTAGAGGTTACATCATTAGTTACAACAACCTGCTTTTCAGGGTTTTTTATTGATGATAGAATTTCATCAACAACTAAAGCTAAAACATATTGGCCAGAAAGCATCTTGCCATCTTCAGTTATTATTTCAACTCTGTCTCCATCGCAGTCAAAACCAGCTGCAATTGTTTTTTCTTTTTTAACCATGTTTTTTAGATAAGCTAATGAATCTTCATTTGGCTCAATATCTCTTATGAATTTACCATATTCCATGTTGATTCCTATAACTTTTATTCCAATCTTTTCCAGAATATCTTTTGCAAGTATCGCAGAGCCCCCGTTTGGGTCAAGAATCACCTTGAAATTGGAGTTTTTGATTAGCTCAATGTTCTCTTTTTTAATGAGCTTAATAATGAAATCATAGTATTTGTTGAGCAAATCATCATGCTTATCATCAATATTACTAGTTGCTGCTTTGGTTATCTTGCTTGTTTTCCTGAAATCATCAATCAATTTAGCTATGTCTTTTGGCCTTAAGACAGCTCCATCTTTGTCCAGGAATTTAAAGCCATTGTACTCTGGCTCATTGTGAGAAGCAGTAATCATTATCCCACCATCTGCTTTGTATTCTCTTACAGCTAGTTCTGTCATTGGTGTTGTTGCAATGCCGATGTCAATTATGTTTTCAAAGGCATCAAACATTGCTTTTTTTAGTGGCTCTGAGCTTTGTCTTGGGTCATTGCCAATTACAACTAAGGGTTTCTTGTTTCTTTTCTTTAAGAATTCATGGAAAACAAAAGCATATCTTCTGGCTATATCTTCATCTAATTCTTTATTGTATATTCCTCTTATCCCTGAAAATGATTGAACTAACATAATAAAAATGGTTCTTTAGTTGTTTATAAGATTTTCCGAAACATTTTTATGCTCATAAATAACCCTTGTCATAGAGGTCATAGTAATGGACACAATGCAGTTAGGGGGAAATATTGAGTTAGCTGGTTTTAATGAGGTTGACAGAGCCCAGCTCGTAGTTCTTAAGAAGATGATTGGGAATTTTACTAGGGGTTATTCTGAGATGTCTAAAATTGAGAAATTAGTTGTTAGCATGAGCAAAGAAGGAGAAGAGTATAATGTAGCAGCTGAGTTAAGTGGCGACAAGCCAGCTAAGTCAGAAAATAAAAGCAAGAATCTGTTTTTTGCTGTAGGAAATGTTCTTGAAGATATAAAGAAACAGCTTTAGTGCTTTTTGTTCATCTCTTTTAGATTTATTATCTGTATTATCTTAAGAGCATTTAGATCTTGTTTTAATTTCTCGATTTCATCCCTTAGTTCGTGAACTAACTCATAATTGTGCTGTATATTGCCAACATTCTCTTCTACAATAGGAGAAATATCTGCAGTGTCATTCATCTCGTTTCTGATCTGCTTTATCCATGAATCAACATTCTCTTTGAATTCTTTTGTTTCTGTGTCCATTTTGTTTTCCATTAAAAGAGGCTAAGTAAAAACACGAGGTAAGGGCGTTAGTTAGTTTTTTTGTCCCTTTTCGTGTTTTACTTGTGGCGGAAAATTTGCCTCTTTTAAATATATTAGTATACTAATATGTATATTAGTAGTATTTAAAGGTTTCTAATTGAGTATGTTATTTGAATTATATTTTGGAAGATATATTTTGGAGTGGATGGGGTGGTTTAGGATAAGTTTGGAAACCAAAAGATTTATATATAAGTTGATACTTATTATATATCAATTGATACCTTATTCGATTAAAATGCAAAAATTAAAATTTACAAAAACAGAAATGATTGAAAAAAGAAATCATAAAACTAGAAGATACCCTAATCTGAATACTGTTTTAATGGTAGAGGATTTTCTTAAAAAACATAGAGATATACCTATTAAAATGTCAGAGCTAAGGAAAAAACTCCCAAGACAAGTTATGTATACAACACTTAAGATAATTCTTGATTACCTTCAGATGAGTGGAAAGATAATAATTGGAACAAAAGGCGTACAGTGGATATATACTGAATCGGAACACTTGAAAAAAATGATAGAAGGAGGATTAGAGATTTAGGATGTTCTTTGGCAAAGAGGTTAGGATTATTCTAAAGTGGAAGGGAAAGGATGCTTATCTTGAATTAAAGAGAAGGAATGATAAGGAAGCTAAATCAATTTTGGATTCTTTTCATAGGATCAGAGATATCTTAAAAGACAATCCTCAATATGGAGACCCTATTGCTAAAGATTTGATTCCAAAAGAGTTTAAGAAGGCAGGCATTAAGAATTTATACAGGGTTGAATTGTCAAATTATTGGAGGGCACTTTATACAATTGAAGGTAATAAAGTGGAGATATTCTTGTTTGTTCTAAGTATAGTTGATCACAAAGAGTATAATAAATTGTTCAAGTACAGGAATCGGTAGGATTTAAATCTTCTCAAACAACTTAACAACCCTTTCTTTGCCTAACACGAGAAAAAATATAGAAATATTTATATAAGGATAATAATATAAAAACAAGATTGAAAGAAAGATGTCAACAAAATTAATAAAAGAGCTAAAAAAAGAGCATAAACAAATACTTTCTTTATTCAATGGTCTTACTGATTATCTGGCAGGAAAGATTGTTCATAGGCTTGATGTGATGATCAATTTAAGAAAGTTAAAAGCTACTTTAATTAAACATCTTGAGAAGGAAGATAAATTTCTTTATCCAGCTTTAAAGAAAGCCAAGGACAAAAAGACAAGAGAAACAGCAAAAAAATTCTCTGACAGGATGTTAAAAATATCAAAGACGGTGTTAGCTTTCTTTGACAAATACCTCCATCTAAAAATGTATGAGTTAGGGACGAATGAAGCGGCTAGAAAGGATTTAAGGGAAATAGTTACTTCAGTTGCCAAGAGAGTTGATGTGGAAGAAAAGGTTCTTTTTCCTCTCTATGCTCATTGTTCTGGAAAGATTGTCTTAAAGAAAAGAGCATAATTTGTATGCTAGACTTCTTTGAATAACTTAACAACCCTTTCTTTACCTAATGTAACAATAAAATTAGCTAGTTTTGGTCCTCTGTCTCTGTTTAATAGAACACGATAAGCTCCCTGGAAGAATTCTTTTGGCTCGATGTTTGTTTTTTTGCAGAGCTCATAGAATTCATTATGAAGTTCAACATCTGTGTATTCTTTTTTTTCTAGAACTTCGATTAGAAGTTTTAATGCTTGCTTCTGGCCAGCGCTTAATTCAATACCTTCTGGAACTTTTGTTTGAAGCTTGAACTTCATGTTATCAGAAGCATATTTCTTCAGCCATACACTTGCTTTCTCAAGCCTTTCAAAGATTCTTTTATGGTCTTTTTTATTGTAATGGCCTGTTTTTTCTAAACTCTTTACAATATCTTCTTCTTTCTCAAATATCTGCGAGACAATAACAGCGTGAGGAAAACTCATCTCAAGCGGCTTTTCAACTTTTCCCTGGCTTATTTCAACAAGCCTTTTCATGTGCTTTGCTTCTTTCTCGTTTGCTTCTTTTACATCTCCAAGAAATACTTTAGCGTAATGCTCGTATTCATCATAGAATTTTGGTAAATCCTTCCATGAAAAGCTTCTTGTTTTCATTAGTCTTTTGTTGTAAAAGAATTTTAAAAGTTCTGCAGGAGCTACTTCTAACCAATCTCTTGGATAGATGACATTGCCTAGAGAAGCAGACATCTTTACATTGTCAACCATAATATGCTCATAGAATATTGGAACAGGCATTGGAAAATTCAAAACTTTCTCTACTATTTCTCCGTTTACAAACCATGCAGAATTAGGTACCTGATATTCTTTGCCAGCGCCTTCTGAAACAACCTTGAATCTTGCCC
>CAZOXR010000061.1:0-6330 GCA_964583885.1 uncultured Methanosarcinales archaeon
TTGTTTTCCCGGATGAAAGAACGTTTCAAGATGCGGCGCGTCTACAAACGTGGAATTGACAGAATCCGAGGGCACATACAAGCTTCCTGAAGCGCAGGTTGACCGGTTTATGTTTAAGCTAATCATCAACTATCCAAAAAAAGAGGATGAAAAGCAGATCATCCAAAGATTCACCCAGGGCAAAATCATAAGCCCATCAAAAGTTGTCAGTGCAAAGCAAATCTCTGAAATCCAGAAATTCTGCCAGAAAGTCTATGCTGATGAGAAGATTGAAGATTATGTCACTGAGATTGTTGATGCTACGAGAAATCCAAAGAAATATGGTGTTGAATCTGACGGCCACATAGAATATGGGGCTTCACCAAGAGCATCGCTCTGGCTGATTCTCGCTGGAAAAGCGCATGCAATACTAAAAAGCAGAGGTTATGTGACTCCTGAGGACATCCAGGCAGTTGCATTCTCAGTCCTTAGGCACCGGATTTTACTGACATACGAAGCTGAAGTAGAGGACATAACAACAGACGGCATCATAAAGAAGATATTGGAAAAGATTAAAGTTCCTTAAAATGCAGGAAGCTAAAGAGATCATACAGCAGGTTAAAAATATTGAGATTTCCACAAAAAGGCTTGTTGACGGCCTGATTGCAGGAAACTACCATTCAGTTTTCCTTGGACAGGGAATGGAGTTTTCACAGATAAGGGAATATATGCCTGGTGATGATATAAGGTCAATTGACTGGAATGTAACAGCCAGGCTTAACCGCCCATTTGTCAAGGAATTCTCTGAAGAAAGAGACCTAAATGTCTATTTTGCATTTGATATCTCTGGCTCTGGACAGTTTGGAAGTGATGTCTCAAAAAGAAGGAAAGCGCTTGAACTCACTTCAAGCCTTATGTTCTCTGCTTTAAGAAACAATGATAATGTAGGGCTTCTTTTGTTTTCAGATGATGTGGAAAAATTCACTTTTGCAAGGAAAGGAAAAAAACATGTCCTAAAGCTTATTACAACACTTATAACACATAAATCAAAATCAAAAAACACGAGCATTGACACTGCCCTTGCATATCTGTCAAAAGTGATTAAGAAAAGAAGCATAATCTTTATAGTATCAGATTTTTTTTCAAAAGATTTTACAAAACCATTGAAAGTTCTTAGAAACAAGCACGATGTTATTGCAGTTAATATCTATGATGAACGAGAAAATGCAATCCCAGATGTGGGTTTGATTGAGCTTGAGGATGAGGAAACAGATGAGCAGATTCTTGTGGACACATCAGATGCGGGATTCAGGGCAAGATATAGGGAAATGATCAGCAAAGAAAGGAATTCACTACAGAAGGCACTTAGAAAACTAAAAGTTGATATGCTGGATATCTCAACAGACAAGCCATATGAGGTTCCATTAAGAAATTTCTTCAGGCAAAGACAGCATAGGGTGGTTCGCTGATGGCAGGATTTGAATCTCCAGACATTTTGTTATTCTTACTGGTTGTTCCAGTGATGTTCTATCTATATAGGTCTATAATCAGGAAAAAAAAGAGCGAGGCGATTAAATTCAGTAATATTAGTTTCATCAAATCAGCTCTCGGCAACAAAAAAAAGTCAAGAAGGCAGGAGGTCTTATTCTACTTGTCAGTCCTGATGTTGGTTCTTTTGATAGTGGGTTTTGCAAATCCACACATTCCTTTAAAGCAGACAAAAGAAGGGGTAAACTTAGTTCTGGTCATGGATGTGTCTGGGAGCATGCAGGCTAATGACTACAATCCAACAAGGCTGGAAGCAGCAAAAAAGTCAGCAGAGATTTTACTCCAGTCTTTAAATCCAAAAGACCATGCAGGCATTGTGATATTTGAATCAGGCGCAACAACTGCATCATACCTTAGCCCTTACAAAGAAAGGGTCATATCAAAACTGAAGAACATAGCGCCAAAAGAAGGAAAGACAGCAATAGGAGACGGGCTAAGCCTGGGGATAGATATGGCAACCTCGATTCCAAATAAGAAAAAAGTTGTCATACTCCTGAGTGATGGGGTAAATAATGCAGGAGTCATATCACCTGCTGAAGCAGTTGCATTTGCAAAAGCAAATAAGATACAGGTACATACTATTGGATTGGGCTCAGAAGGGAAAGTTATCTTAGGTTATGACTGGTTTGGCAATCCTCAGTACGCAGAGCTTGATGAAGCTACGTTACAGGGAATTGCAGAGGCAACAGGCGGAAATTATTTCAAGTCAGTTGACACAAAGACGCTGGATGAGATATACAGAAACATAAGTGAGAAGATAGAAAGGGAAAAAGAAGAAACAAGCATAAAAGACTGGCTGTTTCTAAGCGCGCTTATTGTGCTTCTAATCCAGCTTTATCTTAGGTATGGAAGAAAGAGGATAATTCAATGAAAAGATATTTTATTCTCTTTATTACGCTAATACTTATTCCAACTGTTTATGCAAACGGTCTGACTATGTCTCTTGAGCAAAAAGAATATTATTTCTTAGTTGGTGAGGAAGCAGAAATACAACTTGAGATTGAAAACACACATGGAAAGGAGATTTCAGGACAGTTAAGCTACACAATAACCCAAGAGGTAAACCAGGCAGGCTTTCAATATTCAAACTCAAACACCCAATCAGCCAAATTCTCTATAGACAAAGACAAAACAAACAGTATGCTTAGGTTTGGAACATCAGACAGCCCAATGACAATTAGGGTAAGTATGTCGTTCTCGTATGCAGAAAAAGAGCAGATGCAAGTGGATATGGATGAGATAACAGTTCATTTTGTGGCAGATGAATCAGAAAAAAATAATAAGCAGGAAAAGACAGAAAGCGAATCACAAGAAACTACCGAGCCAAAGGATACACCAAAGAGAGATATACAAAAAGCCCAGGAGAGACTGCAGAATAATCAGCTTGCCCAAGACAGTTCAGCCCTTAAAAGCCAGATGCAGGAAGAGCTGCAAAAAAAAGAAGATATGAAAAAGGAATTCCAGAATAATATCGCCAATAATCAGAAATTCCAGGAGATGCATAATGAGCTTCTTAATGAAGGGTATAATGTAACTAATGCAAACCTTGATCCGACAACAGCAGACACAGGGCAATTTGAAGTAGAATACCAAAAACAGAATGGTGAAGCTGCAAGTATTAAAGGTGAGATGGAGAAAGGAGAAATTACCAAGCTGCAGAAACAGAGCGAGCAAGACAGGCAGGACATGCTTAATAGCATTAGGGATAATGATAGATTTCAGAGATATAATAAAAGCCTTGCAAGAGATGATTTTGAGCAGGTCAGCGTTGATTTTGAGCAGATAGAGAATAAGACAATAGTAAGTCTAAATTATCAAAATAACATGAATGAAAGCGCTCTAATAAGGGCAGAATTTACTGATAAAGAGATTACAAAGATTGAATTAGAAGATTCCAGGCAATCATATATCTGGTGGATGCTGCTGGCATTAGTGATGATTATAGGTTATCTTATCTATTTTAAAGTTAGGAAGCATGAAAAGATAATGCCAAAGACTATCAAAGAAAAGCCATTTAACTATAAAAAAGAGTCTGAGAAACTAATTGCGCATGCAAAAAGATTATTCAGTGAAGGAAGGCACAAGGATGCATATGGCAAATCAGGCCAGGGAATTAGGCTATTTCTAAGCTATGAAAATGGATTAAGAAAAGAGGTTACCAATGATGAGATTGTATCCTACCTCAGAAAACACAGAAAAAGGCATAGTGAAGTAAAAGAATGTTTTGATCTTTGCAGCTTGGTTGAGTTTGCCAAATACAAAGCAAACAAAAAGGATTTTGAAAAGATTATTCGGCTTGCCGGGAAGATTATGAAGAGCTAAAACCACAAAATTTTAGAAACATGGTTTCTAATCCTTTACGCTTTTCACTTCGTTCAAACCGTAAAGTTTAAATACACACCCTATTACTTCAATAGTATTATGTCAGAACATAAGTCAAATAAAATAATGAATTTGATTTTGTTAGTTCTACTAGTTTTAGTTCTGGTGCTGTAAAGTCAGCCCTTATTTTCTAGCGGCTGAACATCATTGTTTTTAAAAAATAAACTTAGATTAAAATGCAAAAAAAACAAAAAGTATATAAAAAACAAGAAAGAAATTGTAGTAATTGCATTAATTCCAAAAGCTTTGGCTGTCCCCATGTATTCTGGATAGATGGCTTAAGCTCAGAAGAGCATTACTGCAATACCTGGAGATAAAATGAAAATAATAATCTTTGACACAACCCTAAGAGATGGAGAGCAAAGTCCTGGAGCATCATTAACCGTACAGGACAAAATAATCATTGCTAAGCAATTAGCAAGATTGGGTGTTAATGTGATTGAAGCAGGTTTTCCTATCTCTTCAGAAGGAGATTTTGAAGCTGTTAAATTAATCAGCCAACAAGTAAAAGGCCCTGTAATCTGCGGCTTAGCAAGAACAATAAAAAAAGATATTGACAGGGCATGGGAAGCTGTAAAATACGCAGAAAAACCCAGAATTCATACATTCATAGCAACATCTGATGTTCATGTATCTCAAAAACTAAGAAAAACAAAACAAGAAGTAAAAGAGATGGCAATAGAAGCAGTCAAGCATGCAAAATCATTATGCAAAGATATTGAATTCTCACCAGAAGATGCAGCAAGAACAGACATTAACTACATGATTGATGTTGTAAAAGCAGCAATTGAAGCAGGCGCTACAACAATTAACATCCCTGACACAGTTGGCTATGCAGAGCCAGAAGAATTCGGAAAAAGAATAAAGCATGTTTTTGATAAGTTAGGCAGTATAATCAAAAAGAACAAGGTAGTGATAAGCATACACTGCCATAATGATTTAGGTTTAGCAGTAGCAAACTCATTAGAAGCAATAAAGAATGGAGCAACCCAGATAGAGTGCACAATAAATGGCATAGGTGAACGTGCAGGCAACTGCTCATTAGAAGAAGTCGTTATGAATTTAAAGACAAGAAAGGATTTCTTCAAAAATACAACTACCATAAACATAAAAGAGATATACAAAACAAGCAGGATGGTTGCTGATTTAACAGGAATAAGCATACAAAGAAACAAGGCTATTGTTGGCCAGAATGCATTTGCCCATGAAGCAGGCATACACCAGCATGGTGTCTTAAGCAATAAATTAACATACGAAATAATGAAGCCAGAAGAAGTAGGCTGGACAGGAACAAACTTAGTCATAGGCAAGCACTCTGGAAAGCATGCAACAGAAAAATTACTAAGAGATGCTGGCTATGAATTAAATGAAGAGCAAATAAACAAGATAATGAAAAAAATAAAAGCATTAGCTGACAAAAAGAAGGAATTGACAAGGGAAGATATAATGGCAATAGCAGCAGATATAGCTGGAGCACTGCCAGAAGAAGAAAGGATAATTGTTTTAGATGAATTAAAGATCACAACAGGAAACAAAACAACGCCAGAAGCAACTGTAAAGCTTAAGATAGATGGCAAAGACAAAACAGGAAAAGGCAGGGGAGTAGGGCCGGTTGATGCTGTAAACAAAGCAATATCATCAATGATAGGCCCATCAATAAAGCTTAAAGAATATAACCTAAAAGCCATAACAGGCGGAACAGATGCTTTGGCTGATGTGACCATTAATGTTGAGGATGATAAAGGCAATATATTTGGAGCGCAGGCTGTTAATGAAGATGTAATAATGGCATCTGCAATAGCATTGATAAAAGGAATTAACAGGGCATTGAATTTTCAGAAGGTGAACCGAAAATGAATGGAGCGCATGCAATAGTTGAAACATTGCTCAAGGAAAAAGTAGATGTAACATTCGGTTTTCCAGGAGCAGCAGTCATACCATTATTTGATGCTTTTCTAAACTATAAAGGAAAGATAAGAAATATGTTAGTAAGGCATGAGCAGGGGGCAGCGCATGCAGCAGAAGGTTATGCAAGGGCGTCAGGAAAAGCAGGAGTATGTATTGCAACATCCGGACCAGGAGCATGCAACCTAGTTACTGGAATAGCAGATGCTTACATGGACTCAACACCAATAATAGCATTCGGCGGCCAGGTTCCTACGACATTGATTGGAAATGACGCTTTCCAGGAAACAGACATGATGGGAATTACTTTGCCAATAACAAAACATAATTTCCAGGTAAGAACTTCAAACCAGATGGTTCCAACTATGATGAAATCATTTAAGATAGCCTTAGAAGGGAGGCCGGGCCCTGTTTATATAGACATACCTAAAGACACCCAGATTAATGAAGTAACTGAGCCATTTCCAAAAGAAGTGAATATAGCAGGATTCCAGCCAACAATCACCCCTAACAAAC
>CAZOXR010000062.1:0-5807 GCA_964583885.1 uncultured Methanosarcinales archaeon
AATAAAGAAAATCTTGATGATAATGAAGCAAAAGAATTCATGAAAGTGTTGATATAGGGAAAGCAATCAGAATAAGAAGCATGCAAGATATTGATTGCATTGCAGAACAAAGGAGTTAATGCAGATGAGCTTTCTTCTTTTGTTGAAGTTTTGAAGGAATTTGCTGTTAAGATAAAGCCAGATGTTGATGTTTTGGTAGATACGTGCGGTACTGGAGGAGACAAGTCAGGCACTTTTAATATTTCTACTGTTGCTGCTTTTGTTTTAGCTGCATGTGGTGTTGCGGTTGCAAAGCATGGAAATAAGTCAGTCTCTTCAAAATGCGGCAGTGCTGATGTTTTAGAAAGTCTTGGTGTCAATATCAAGATAAGCTCTGAGAAAACAAGGGAATGTATAGAGAAAGTTGGCATAGGATTTATGTTTGCTCCTTTGTATCATCCTGCATTCAAGAATGTTGCTCCAGTTCGTAAAAAGCTTGGTGTTCGTACTGTGTTTAATATGTTAGGTCCGTTGCTGAATCCTGCTTCACCTGATGCTCAGGTTATTGGTGTTTATGATAGTTCTTTAACAGAGCTTTTTGCTGAAACACTTAAGAAGAATGGCATGAAGAATGCAATGGTTGTATATGGTGATGGTGTAGATGAGATTTTTGGAGATACAAAGATAACGCATCTTAAGGATGGAGAGATTAAGACATTTAATCTTAAGCTTGATGTTGATATCAATGAGCTGAAAGCAGATAGTGTTGAAGAACATAAGAAAGTATTTTTGGATGTTCTAAAAGGAGAGAAATCAGCAAAAAGAGAGGTTGTTTTGATGAATGCAGCAGCTGGCCTGATTGTTGCTGGAAAAGCTTCTGGTTTTGAAGAAGGTGTTAAGATAGCTGCAGAAGCAATTGATTCTGGCAAAGCTTTGAAGAAGTTTGAAGAGTTTAGGGAGTTTACAAATGATACTGCAGAAGATAGTTGAGAAAAAGAAAGAAGAGATAAGCTTGATTAAGGATTTTAGTAATTTGGAAGCTTCTAATAGAAACTTTAAAGCCTGCCTTAAAGGCAGGCATAACATAATTGCTGAGATTAAAATGAAGAGTCCTTCTGCTGGCAAGTTGTTTGATGGTGATGTTAATGAGATTGTAAAGGAATATGACAGGTATGCTAATGCTATCTCAATAGTTACTGATAAAGAATTCTTTGGAGGAGACAAAGGAATTATCAAGGAAGTAAAAGAACTAACTTCATTGCCTGTTTTGTGCAAGGATTTTATAATTGATGAAAAACAGATATTAGAGCTTAGACATTATGGGGCTGATGCAATTCTGTTGATTGCTTCTTTGTTGTCAAAAGAGAAGATTGATGAGTTTATTTCAGTTGCAAAGAAATACAATATGGATTGTGTTGTTGAAGTGCATACAGAAGAAGAACTTAAAAAAGTCTTAGATACAAAAGCAGAGATTATTGGGATTAATAATAGGGGTCTTTCTAGTTTCGATGTTGATTTAGAAACAACAAAGAGATTGAAAAGCCACATTCCAAATGATAAAATTGTTATAAGCGAATCTGGTTTTAGTGATATAAAGGAAATAATGTCTGTTGATACACATGCGGTTTTGATTGGCACTAGTTTGTTGAAAGGTACGCAATTGTCTTCATTAAGAAGACCAAAAGTAAAGATATGCGGAATCACTAATATCCCGGATGCTTTAGATGCTGTAGAAGCTGGTGCAGATTTTTTAGGTTTTAATTTTTATGAGAAAAGTCCAAGGTATATTAAGCCAGAGGATGCAAAAAAGATTATTGAAAAGTTGCCAAATACTGTAACTGGCGTTGGTGTGTTTGTAAATGAGGATGTTGAGAAGGTAAAAGAGATAATTAAAACTGGGATTGATATGCTGCAGTTTCATGGGGATGAAAGTGCTGAATACTGTTCATCATTTTCGCTGCCCGTTATAAAGGCTTTTAAAGTTGATAAAGAACTCCCTGATATCAGAGGTTATAAAGTATTTGCCTATCTTCTTGATGCATTTGATAATGAGCTTTATGGCGGAACAGGGAAATCGTTTGATTTAAATATTATTGAAGGTTTTACAAAGAAATTGTTTGTTTCAGGCGGTTTAAGATTGGATAATGTAAAAGAAGCATTAAAGATTGATCCTTATTGCATAGATGTATGCTCTGGCGTTGAAAAAGAGAAAGGTATTAAAGACAAAGAAAAGATTAAAAGGTTTATTGAAAATGCAAAATAATACAAGATTTGAAAAGTATGGCGGTATGTTTGTTCCTGAAACACTTATTCCTGCGCTTGAAGAGCTTGAAAAAGCATATCTTTCATCTAAAGATGATAAAGGGTTCCAAAAAGAGTTGAGCTATTATCTGAAACAATATGCAGGCAGGCCAACTCCATTGTATCTTGCAGAGAATTTCTCCAAAAGAGTTGGCTGTAAGGTCTATCTTAAAAGAGAGGATTTGCTGCATGGTGGTGCGCATAAGACCAACAATTGTATTGGCCAGGCTTTATTAGCCAGAAAGATGGGCAAGACAAGGATTATAGCTGAGACTGGAGCTGGACAGCATGGTATTGCTGCTGCAATGGCAGGGGCATTGTTTGGAATTCCAACTGAAATCTATATGGGTGTTGAAGATATAGAAAGGCAGAAGATAAATGTTTTACGAATGAAATTATGCGGAGCAAAGGTTAATCCAGTTGAAGTAAGGCCAGGAAGAGGAACTTTAAAGGATGCTATAAGTGAATCTTTGCGTGACTGGACTACTAATATTGAATCCACATATTATATGCTTGGCTCAGTAGCAGGGCCTCATCCATATCCTTCGCTTGTTAGAGACTTCCAGAAGATAATAGGTGAGGAGGCAAGAAAACAGATATTAGAAGTAGAGGGAAGATTGCCAGATTATGTTATGGCTTGTGTTGGTGGTGGCTCAAATGCAATTGGAATCTTTAATGCGTTTCTTGATGATTCCAAGGTAAAGCTTATTGGTGTTGAAGCTGGTGGTGAAGGTGTTGATACAAAAAAACATGGAGCAACGCTTTCAAAAGGAACAGAAGGTGTTTTTCAAGGAGCTTTATCTTTTGTACTTCAGGACAAAGATGGCCAGATACAGGAAGCACACAGCATTTCAGCTGGTTTAGATTATCCTGGTGTTGGTCCTCAGCATGCTTTATTGAAGGAGAAAGGAAGAGCAGAGTATTTTGCCATTGATGACGACGAAGCTGTTAAAGCTTTAAAGATATTATCTGAGGATGAAGGAATTATTCCTGCTCTTGAATCAGCTCATGCAGTTGCTCATGCTTTGAAGATGAAAGTCAAGAAAGAGGGTATCATTGTTATTAATCTTTCTGGAAGAGGAGATAAAGATATGTATCATATTAGTGGGTATTTGGGTGAGAAAGTATGAAATTCATGGCTCATGTTTATTACGGAGACCCTTTGGTTTCTAGTGGGAAATTAGTAAAGGCTTTGAAGGGTATTGACATATTAGAGCTAGGCATTCCATTTTCTGATCCTATTGCAGATGGCCGAGTGTTTCAGTTAGCATGCCAGCGTGCTCTGGATAAAGGGGTTACTCCAGATGATGTTTTTTCTTTTTTGGCTAGTTTGAAAATTGATATTCCGGTTGTTATTACAACATATTATAATATTATTTATCAGAAGGGGATTTCTGTTTTTGTTGATTTATTGGCAAAGAATAAAGTTTATGGGCTTATAGTTCCTGATTTGCCGCTTGAAGAATCCTCTGAGTTGATGGAGGCTTGCAAGAAGAAAAGGATTAACCTGATTTATATCATTGCACCAACAACAACTGATGCTAAGATTAAGGAGATTGTTTCTGTTGCTTCTGGTTTTATTTATTTGGTTTCTGTTGCTGGTGTAACAGGAACTTCAAAGAAAGCTAAAGAGAATATAAAGAAGACAATTAAGAAAATAAGAAAGATTTCTGACATTCCATTGTATGTTGGTTTTGGAATTTCAAAGCCAGAAGATATAATCAAAGAAGCAGATGGGTTTATTGTTGGCAGTGAAATATGCAGGATGTATCAAAAGGATAGTTCTGAGAAAGGACTGAAGAAGATTTCTGGGTTTGTTGAAAGGATGAAAAAGGTTTGTAAGCAGTAAGATTTAAAAACCAAGGAATATTACTATTCACTGGGTAAGCTAGGCTGGCGCGTTGGTCCTGTGCTGTTACCATAAACGGACCTTATGATGGAGTTGAAGCTTAAGGAGAGATATAAGCTTTGCTTATTAGTCTTGTTATGAACCATGAGATTCTGTCCTGTAGGATTGATGTCTCAAGGAATCGTGTCAGGCCCTGACGGGAGCAGCACTAACTTCTGATATTGATGCTTATAGGGTAGCGGAATCGAGAACATAGCAAGGTCAACTATTAGGCTTTGCTTATACCCATCTTTTGGCACGCTTACCCGCTTTATTTCAAAATGAGTCCACAAGAAATCGTTGCTCAAAAACCCACTTTTAGGGATTGGACACGCTACTATGCTCCTTTCTTTGTAACAGATCAGACTACTGTTTCTGAACAAAGATACTTCAAAATGTTAAGAACTGAGATAAAAAGAGTTAAGGATAGGTTGTGGATTTTAGGGTATGACTCTATGTTCATGTCAGAACCAAAAACAGAGGAGGTAATAAGAGAACTTGTAAGATCTAATAAAAGCCAATACCTTGATGTCCGTGTAATGATGGGTAATGAGCCACAGAATATCTATCTTGATGATTTAGCCGATAATGATGAGAGGGTAGAACTAACAAGAGATGATAAGTATGACCTTGAATATGGAGGGATACTCATGGACAGAGTACTCTCTAAATGGGACATGACAGATGTAACACCACATCCACGTGAGATGCAAGAAGGAGTGACTTATAGGCGATTGGAAAAGGGCATAATATATCAGTGGTGTGTTTCCTTTAGATTGGGTTTATATGGAATCCCACACAGAAGAAGCAGAGAAGAAAACCCTGCTCCACATGAAGATGAATCTCAGGTAATTGCTCTCTTAAGTGGTAAATGAATAGAAATCTAAAATACGCAAAGTTTTCCAATAATTTTTTAAAGTATAACTGTAATTATATCTTAATATGGTGAAAAAGAGGCTTTTACTATTTGTTACAATACTATTTCTTTTTGCATATAGTGTTTATGCTGAAGGTTCTTTCGAGAGAGGGGAATTGGATGAAGGAGAATCTAAAATATTCAATATGAGTGAAGGATTCTATATACTTACACTGATTTCTGTTTCTGACAAAACTGATACGGTGATATTTAGATTGAATAATGAGATGTCAGGAAAACTAAGAGAAAAGGAAAGTTATACATTTAATGATGGCTCTGTGATTGTAGTAAGGGATGTTATGAGTAATGAAGCTGGAGAGGGTGAAGACTTTGCTGGCTATTATTTTTATGCTTCAGGTAATGAGCTGATGGATGTTAGATTGTATTCAATAAATTCGAGTATTTGTAATTTTGACAGGAAATGTGAGAATGAAACCCAGGAGTATTGTTGTTATGATTGCGGATGTACTGGCGGTTATGAATGTATCGAGAACACATGTAGTGAAAGGTGTGAAAAGGATTCTGAATGTGATGATTTTGATGGCTGTACAACAGATGACTGTGTTGCTGGTGAATGCAAACATTCAAGGAATGGTGGCTGCGAGCTAGGAAACAAGTGTGTTGAAAAAGGTCATATTAATAATGAGAAATATTGCATTGGTGATGAATGGACTGCGCAAAAAAAAGGAGAAGAAGAATGCGGTTATGATTATGAATGTATGA
>CAZOXR010000063.1:0-5636 GCA_964583885.1 uncultured Methanosarcinales archaeon
GGAGATAATATTGGTTTCAACGTTAGAGGAATAAACAAGAAAGACATTGCTCGTGGTGATGTTCTAGGACATTCAGATAACGTACCAACTGTTGCAACTGAATTCACAGCGCAGATGGTTGTTCTAAATCATCCAACTGTTGTTACTGTAGGTTATACTCCGGTATTTCACATACATACAGCTCAAGTTGCATGCCAGGTTATGGCTATTGAGAAAAAGCTTGATCCTGCAACAGGCCAGACTTTACAGGAAAAGCCTGACTTCATTAAAAATGGAGATGCAGCAATAGTAAAGATTAAACCAGTGCAGCCATTGGTTATTGAGAAGCAAAACGAGATACCTCAGCTGGCTAGATTTGCTGTTAGGGACTCTGGCTCAACTGTGGCAGCAGGTATGTGTATTGACCTGGTAAAAAAATAATTATTTTTTTTGGGTTTCCCAAATCATGATAAACTTAAGCTTATCATGAAGTACTCCGGTTAAAAATGCAAAGAGCAAGAATTAAGTTAGCAAGCACGGACATAAGCAAAGTTAATGAGGTGTGCGATTACATTAAAGGCATAACCGAAAAAACCGGGGTTGATATGCGGGGCCCAATACCTCTTCCTACTAAGAAATTAAAGATCACTACTAGAAAGAGCCCTTGCGGTGATGGCAAGGCTTCCTGGGAAAGGTATGAGATGAGAGTTCATAAAAGGCTGGTAGACCTGGGCGTTGATGAACGAGCTTTACGATTAGTTATGAGGGTTCCTATCCCAGAAGGTCTGAACATAGAGATTGAGATGATTGAGTAGAATTCTGTTTTTTATCAATATAAAAAATAATCATTTTAAAAAACTTTATATATAAACTAGATTTATTTCTCTTTAATGCCGCGGTGGCACAATCTGGCACCTGGCGAAGCTTTTGCGAGCCTCGCTAAGCAGAAAACTGCGCAAGACTGGAATTATTACCAGGACATCTTGTTTCCTTCGGGATATCCCAGTTCAAATCTGGGCCGCGGCGTTTTATTTCTAAAAGAATTAGCTGCCATACTCAAAAGATAATATAGAAAAAGAAGTTTGGAGATAAAGGAAATCCTTTACCCCATAAGAAGGTTTATTGTCCTTCTCCTTCTTGTGGTTGCTCTTCTGTCTCTTCTCCTTCTTTCTTTTCTTTCTTTTCTTTGTCTTCTTCAGCTGATTGATCTCCTTCAGCTGCTGGTTGTTCTTGTGGTTCTTCTTTTTGTTCTTCTTCTCCTTCTGCCATATTAATTCACCTCATATAGCTTAATATCTACTATGAAAAGGTAATCATTTATTAATCTTTCTCTAAAAAACAAGAAAATTTAAAAATAACACTAAAATATCTAAATTTCACGCTCCTGTAGTGTAGTCCGGCCAATCATTTCGCCCTCTCGCGGCGAAGACCTGGGTTCGAATGCTAATAAATCATAAAGATTTATGGTACGAAATTCCCGGCAGGAGCATTTTTTTCTTTATGGTAATATTTAAATAAAAGAATACAATCCATAGAATCATTGCTGGGATCGCATAATCTGGCAATCTATACTCCTTTCCTTGTTCTTCAGAAAATTATTCTGGTATTGCTTCATATTCCAAAACTTTATAAATTATCAAGATATTGTGATAAATATGAAGCAAAAAAATAATTTTTCAATTAGAAACAGAAAAGCAGCTATATCTAGATGGAATAAAATTAAACAGAGGATTAGTGCCAATCTTGCATCCATGAATAAGAGACAATATGTAAAATATAAATCACGATTAATGGGATTCTTATCTGGGGATGGTGGAGTTTATGTCAGAAAAGAAAAGAATGGTAGGTTGCATCATGACATTGTATTTTTTCCTGATCATAAATCAATGGTGCCTTTGTTTGTAGAGGCTTTCAAATTATTATACCTGAAAAAACCCAAGACTAAAATAATGAAAAATTTCTATCAAGTAAGAGTCCAATCTAAAAATGCTTGTGATGATTTATTGAAGGATGGTAAGTTTAAAACGTTAGAGTGGAATGTCCCTCGGGAATTTTTATTTAATAAGGAGTCAAAAGCTGAGTGGCTTCGGGCTTTCTTTGATTGTGAAGGGTATGTAAGTAAAAAGAGATTACAAATACAATCAGTTAATAAAGAGGGGATATATCAAATTAAGACTCTTTTAGAAGATTTTAGGATTGAATCGAAGATATACACATATAAAAGAAAAAATAGAAATTGGAATATAAATTATATTTTAAATATAAATAAAAAAGATTCGAGACAAAGATTTTTAAAGGAGATAGGATTCAATCATAAAATTAAATTAATGAAATTAAAACAACAATTTCCTTATGCCAAGGTCGGATAATCTGGCTTATTCCAGGAGGCTCGAACCCTCCCGTCCTTCGGGACATGCAGGTTCAAATCCTGCCCTTGGCGTAATCATTTTAAACAAACCTTCATTCCCTTTATTCATGGGGAAGATATACTTATTTTTTATTGCAGTAATAATTCTAGCCAGCTCTGCTTACGCAGCTAACATAAACCAATTAACAGACCAGCACAATAAAGTTCTAAGCAGTTTTACAATCTTCAACTCAAACCAATTCAATACATACTATGTTCAAGACAGCACTCCTTCTGGTCATGATCAATTGATACAAATCTGGTCTGATACAAGTGACCTAAGAAAATACAGAATACTAAGAGATTATGAAAGAGAACAGGATTTAGAAGCTTTAGAAGAAAAAACAAAGAACTGGCATGCAGTCATTGAGGATGATCATTTCTATGGTTTTGATGAAGAATTATATGGAAGAAAAGAGTTTTATTTGTATTGGAGCTAATCTAGGCTTCGTAAATTTGCTAAAGCTAGATCTTGGGGAGTCACCCTATCAATAAAATACGAGTTATATAATGAGGGGTGTCTATACAAACGCACACCATTAACTTCATACTGCCTCATGTCGTTATTGTGGATCCTTACTGGGCTTGTTCTTAGTCTATTAGTAGCTTCAGCGATATTTGATATGTCCTCAGAGTCGAAGTATTTAAAAATGGCCTCCCACACACCTACACTTGCGTCTGTAGGGGTGACTAGCGTTACAATAGGATAACTATTCTCAACTGACCTATCCAGCACAGCATCTGTTAATATTACAGCATTGCTACTGCTTATGTTAAGTTTCTTACAAATATCAGTATATAGTTTACCTGATCTTCCTACATCTATAAAAGGCATATCGTCACTAGGCATAGGAACCAATGCAGGAATTTCATATGCGGCATCTATCATATCTGTAAAGGCTTTATCATCAAGTTCTGTCATCAGATTGTATGTTGCTGAGGTAACAATCAAAGAATATCCCATTTCCTTCCTTTCTCTTAGAAAACGTGTGAGAAAAGGTCTTAGCTCCCCACCTACAAGAAGAGTATCATGCCAATCTAATAAAAGGGCAGCATTTTCACCCTCAACTGGATTATGAAATTTTCCAATTGAGTATTTTCCTCTAATATTTAGATAATCTTTGGCTTCGTTAGCTATTTGTTCGATATCAGTACTTCCTGCTAGATACCTTGATAAAGCAAAAAGAAAAAAAGCTTTTGTGATAAAAGAGCCTCGGTAGAATCTATCAGCTTGTACTATCAAATCATCAATGGATAAATCATCAGCCATTTTGAGCAGCTCTGGATGGTCCTTAGTTTCACCAACTGCTTCAACTGGATCCATAACAATTGGTGACTCTAGTAGGTTTGTGCCATCAGTTAATTGCTCCTGAATCCTCTGCCTAGCTGCTGCTTCCTCCTGCTCATGACCCCTATAGTGGCTCCTACGAAAAAAACCACGATACATGCCAGTAAATTTAGTTAGTTGTGCATTCATAATAACCTCACAGAATACCTAAACACCTATAAAAACGTAAAAATCAGTGATTTATAAATCTTATGGTAAAAATGCCGGTGGCGAGAATCGAACTCACGACCTCCACGGTACATGCGCTTAGCTTTTTCATCGACAAAAATGTCTCATCGCTCAAGACTTTATGAGCATCGCCCTTAGAGTGGCGCTCTAACCGCTGAGCTACACCGGCTTGAATAATAAGAGAAAAATCTAACTTATAAAAAACTTATTGTTTTATCTGTGACCAAACCTTTTTCTGTGTCTAAACCTGTTTCTTGGGCCTCTTGAATCATTACCAAACCTACGTTTTCCTGCATGTCCTTGTCCTCTGTTTCTTGGACCCCTGTCATTCCCATATCTTCTAGGTCCTCCCTGTCCTTGGCCTCTATAACCATGTCTCCTGTTTCCATGCCTTCTTGGTCCTCTAAAACCTCCTCTGTCCTCCATCCTTCTTATCTGCAATCTCTCAACACGCGGAGTCTCTTCTTTAGCAACATCAACATCATTATCTCTTAAAACTCTGGAAAAATTATCATGATCCCTTTCAGAAAGAATGTTAATTACCATTCCTTCTTTCCCTGCTCTCGCAGTCCTTCCAATCCGATGGATATATTCCTTGCTGTCTTTAGGAATGTCATAATTATAGACATGAGAAACTCCTTTAATGTCTAAGCCCCTAGCAGCTACATCAGTGCATACAAGAACATGAGCATTTTTCTTTGAATGAAAATCCTCCATCTGCCTGGTTCTTTTGCTTTGTGAAAATCCGCCGTGTATTGCTAAAGCATCTACACCATTAGATTTCAGATTCTTAGCAACAAAATCAACAGTCCTTCTTGTATTGCAGAATACCATCACTAACCCTGCCCTTTCATTCTTCAGCAAATGAGCAAGCAAAGAAAACTTCATATTATCATGAACATTGTAATAAATCTGCTTTAATTTTTTAGGGTCCACATATGATTCTGCAGAGATCTTGACTGGATTATGCATATATCGATGAACAAGACGGTCAATGTCTGGAGAGATTGTAGCTGAAAACAACAAAGTCTGCCTTTTTCTTGGGCATTGGCTTATTATCCTCTCTACATCTTCTATAAAACCCATGTCAAGCATTCGGTCTGCTTCATCTAAAACAAGAATCTTTACTTGTGATAGGTTAATAGTTCTTCTTTGCAAATGATCAAGAATCCTGCCAGGTGTTCCAACAACAACATCTGATCTTCTTAATTGGTCCATCTGCGGATTAATTGAAACACCGCCATAAACAGCAATAATCTCTAAATGTTTGTATTTAGAGAATTTCTTTAAAGCCTTTGTAACCTGCTCTGCAAGCTCTCTTGTTGGTGTTAATACCAAAGACTGTACTTTTCCTATCTTGTTACAATTCTGGATTATGCCTGAGCCAAAAACCAATGTTTTGCCAGAGCCTGTTGCCGAACCAGCTATAACATCCTTTCCAGAATTAACTAAAGGGGTAGCTTTTGTCTGTATCTCGCTTGGCTCTTCAAATCTTTCTTCTTTTATTACTCGTAAAATAGCATCTATTATACCTAATTTTCTGAATTTCATTATATTACCTCGTTAAAGAAAAAGTCAAATTGTCTTCCCTGTTGATAATCAAGAAAAAGAATCGCTTTTTCTTTCGTCTTATATACTGTATTATATATATTAAAGTAGCCTTTCCTTTATAAATGTTTGTATTCTGCTCTGTTTTTATTTAAAATTTTTATTTTATTGATTTATTTCTTCTTT
>CAZOXR010000064.1:0-5635 GCA_964583885.1 uncultured Methanosarcinales archaeon
ATATGTACCGTCTTCATCTAAATCAATATCCAGGGTTACTCCATCCGGCAATTCCATGTTAAAGAGGAAGTAACATTTTTTGCAATTATCCACCGATATTGCGGTTGTAAAGTTTGCGCATGCGCTTTGAGCACAATTGTCTGAATCATCACAGTTCCTAAATTTATAGAAGTAAGTCTTATTACCTGTTAGAGCGTAATCAAGTGAATTTGTTCCACCATCATTATAAACTTCAACCTCATGCCAGCTCTTGTATATGGGCGTATCATCATTCCATATCCCTATATCACCCAATGTTGTGTTTAAAACTGCGCAGCCACTGCTGTTCTTATAAAATAACACTGTTCCATTTGTTGGCTCATTTGTGTCAAAGCTTAACAATGCTGAATCAGGATATTTCTCAGCCTGCCAGAATAGAATCCTTGGCGCTGTTGTATCTGTATAAGTAGCTGATTCTACCCCTAAATCATTTTCGTCGCAATAGGTATTTCCTTTGCAATCAGGGTCATCACAATCAATGTCACCATCCCCATCGTCATCAATACCATCACCCCAGCAATCCTCAAATTTTATATAGCCATCTTTTTTCATAAAACTGCAGTCAGGGTCATTTGATGGGGATAAACCATCCATATCACAATCAATATTAACATCACTCAATGCCCAGCAACATTCAGGCATAAAGTCAATTGTTCCAGGAGTATAATAAACAGGCCCTAATTTATCTGATGGTGAACTTGAATTAGTTGAGCTGTTTGCAGTTGCCACATAAAACCTAATTTGACTAGATAAGTTTAGTAAATCTTCGAATTCTGCTAGGTCATCTGTACTAACTGCAACCATTGCCCCACCTAAATCACTGCACATCTTCTCTTTCCAGCTGCTTAACTCTATATTTGCTATTGTCCAATTGCTACTAAGGCATCTATATGCGGTTCTTGTTTCAGTTAAACTTCCATTTACATAGGTTGCAAAATACTGGAAGTACAAATCCCATCCAACACTGCTTGCATCATCATCCAAATCACATCCTCCAGTTGGAATGCTATCTGTATCAAGATACCAGTAAAATTTTGTGTCAGCGGTTCCAGTTCCAGAACCATTTTCAGTGTTAATGCCATTGCATATTGCTGCATCTTTTATACTCTTCACACTAATTCCCAATCCCCAGCTATCTCCGCTGTCTTTTAGTCCCGCGCCGCAAATATCAACATATTCGGGTAAGCTCGTCTCAGGACAAGGATCAATTCCTAACATAACAGGAGGGCTATGCATCTCCATTCCAGTAAACATGCCAGCCATTCCAGCATGATTGCACCATCCTGTCCTCCACATGCCGCCTGCAATTGTACAACTTGATTCATCAGTTGCGCCCTCTGAAAACATAGTAGGCTCGCAACTATTCCAACTAGTGCTATAATTGCAATTAGGATTTGCATTGCACAAATCTGCATTCTCACTACCCTGAAGAGAGCTATTCATAAAGCACTGATCCATTTTCATACCACACCAGGTACCTGTGCGGCCAGAACCATCGTCAAATAAACTCTCATTAATAAAAGTACAATTACCATTTGCATTGCAAGTTGTTGCATCATTACCAAACTGACCACAATCAAAACCCATCATCATATCACAGAAAGGTTGATACTCTACCATCCAGCTGCAGGATGTTGAATTATCACAGTTTGTTTGATTATTATCATACTGCCAGCAATCAAACATCTCTCCTCCTCCGCCGCCAAATCCAATTGGGTTGCAGAATCCGCCAGTACCACCGCCACCCATGGCTTCACATAAAGGGTCATTTCCACAATTATCTCCTAAATTAACACAAGGTGTAGAGCACCAACCACTTCCACCATGAGTAGGTGTCTTCCATGAGCATGCAACACCAACTGTTTCATTTGCAGCATTACAACTATCCTGATCTGCGCTTATAGTATAATTCATCATACAAACCTGATATTTATGTGTACACGTCCATTGGTCACTAAACCATATACAATCTGAATTTGCAACACAATCTGAGCTATTAAGAGGACCACATAGATTAGTAACTGACCCATTCAGCATACATGTAGTAGTTGCTCCAGCAACAGTATTACTCCATTCACACGAATCATTAATCGCAATACAACCTGTTTCATCATTATCATACTGGAAGCATGTTGCACTTTTCATATCACACCAACTGCCAAAACCATCAGTAAACCACTTGCAGCCTGTTGTTTCTTCACATGTTTGATTAGTATTATATGGGGAACAGTCAATCATGGTGTCTCCGCCGCAAAAAGAATCAGTATAACAGCCACTATCACCACAATCTACCATACCATCATTATCATTATCTATACCATCAAAACAAATCTCTGAATTTGTACTACTGTTACCAGCAACTTTTTTACACATATCAAAAGTAGCATCCCATGTACATGCAAAAGCGCCAGTTTCATTGCCACCCCTGCCCAGCGTAATACAGGATGTATTGGTTTTACATGCAGCACAATCATCTGAACATGTTTTTCCTCCTTTTTTAATACAACTCCCTTTTGATGTGTCTGTAGGATATTCTGGATCAACAGTCCATTGGCAGACTGCATCAATACACTTCTCTTTCCTCTTACCTGCATTGTAGAAATTACATGCATCGCAATTAGTTGAAGTGCATTTTTTGAGAGCACCGCTTTTGAACTCTTGCTTTGGTTTGCAATACCCAAAACCATTTTCAGCAGCACTATCAGTTGTCCATTCACAGAATCCCAAATCAGAATCTTCACACGCACTTCTTGCTGATGATGCAGTGCTATGGTTAGTGCCAGAAGAAGTATGCTCGCAATTACCGCAGTCAATATCACAATTACCTCCTGCAACACCTAATTTAGGAACACACCTGCCAACTGTGATTGACATATTAGATATATTTCCTGTCCCGCAATATGTTTCTGTTATCCATGTTCCTCCACCACCTTTTTCACAAGCCATTTTATTGTCAAGTAAATCTAAATCCCCTTTCTCATCATCAAGAAGTCCAGCACTAAAAAAGTCATTTGCAAATTCGCATCTTTTTTTGCCAGTATCATTATTCCATACACAGGGCATATACCAAGGATAATTAGCTATTTGGTTGCATTTTGATTCGCTTGAATAGGATTCTGTATCCTCGCAATAACTAGCCCCATCTGGCGGTGTAGCAAGATTATCCCAACATGATGTGCTAAATTTGTTTTCAGCACAACTGCCTGCCTGCCATTCGCAGCAATGAGGCATGAATGGAATACTATTACAGACTTCAGAATCATTAATTAAGGTGCAATTTAAGCCATTTGTTAAAATAGTTGTATCATTATTTACACATCTGGCTGTTGTATTAAGAGTGTAATTGTAATAACAACCAACAGTAGCATTACAACTAGTATCATTTAAGTAAAATACTCCGCATGGTGGTGACTTAAAATCAGAGCCGCCGCCACTACCGCCGATAGCGCCTCCTTGGAAAGTAGTTCCATAATCACCAGGATCATTACATGTTTCTGTAACATCATCCCAAAAACACCACATAGTATCCCAGCACTTTCTCTGGTCAGTCATGTTTGGGCAGCCCATAGCAGAGATATTCTGGAAGCACCAGCCACCATTTGATTCATATGTGCAACTAAGATTATAAGTATTATTTATACAATAGCTCAAATTAGTAGTATCACTTCCATCAAAAGTAACGCTTACATTATCAAAACTCCAACATCCAATCTTTTCACACCAGCCTGTATTATCCATTGTGCTGACTTGCCAACTGCAGTTTCTTCCTTGAGCAACCTTCCCAATACAATTGCCTTCACTAGTATAAGACCAGCAACCTTTTTCCATACACATTCTAGAACTAGATTCCCAATCACAGTCAAGACCACCTCCTGGACTCTCACAGCCAGTTTGATTATAATCAAAACTATGACATGTTAATTCCTCACAATATCCCCCATAATTAGAATTCCATTTGCATGATTTAGTATCAGAGGTATTTTCACACGCTGCTGTTGTATTGTATCTAAAACTCCAGCAACTATCCTCTTCACACCACCCATCATTATTCCAAACACAATTAGATGCTGTATTGCAGGCGCCTTCGCCTTCGCTAGTATAATCCCAGCAGCCTACTTCCCAGCACATACCCCAACTACAACCTGAACTATTCAAGCAAGTAGCATTCGTTGTATATTCATAACAATTGCGCTCCCATGGGCCCATGCAATTATAGTCACCATCATTACCCTTCCATGTACAAGATAATCCAAATTCTGCACTAGTATTCACGCATGTTGATTCATTTGTTCCTTCATAATTCCAGCAACTTGTCTCACCACACCAGCCAGACATAGAGGTGCCTGATTTCCATGAACATGCTAGATCGTATGTGCTTACCGAATCTGTACACTCCTCCTCTGTCCAAAAACTCCAGCAGTCTAAATCTTCACACCAGTCACTGCCAAATGGGTCTTTATGCCAATTACAACTATTATCAGTACAATTAGTGTCAGTTGTATAATCCCAACAATTAGTTGCTGCTAGAACAGAACTCGTGATAAGCACAAACAAAAAGATTAAGATAATGAAGAGTAAGAATGGCTTTGGATTTAAACACTTACATTTAGAATTATCTTCTACCTCTTTTTCAGCCACAAAACCCCCCCCTTTTTTTTGACTTAAATTATAAAAAAATAATTTCTTTTACCTATAACATGTAGTAATGAATGAGCTTATATTTAAATTTTTTCATTTTAACAGTATATCCTAAATACGGTAATCAATAAGGTGCTGGGGTAAACTATTTAAATAGGTTCAGGATAGATTATTTGGGGGGATTAAATGAACATTTTTACAATATTGCTTTTTTTCATTTACACATGGGGGTTGGGCTATAGTGTTACAAGATTCTTGAGAAATTCTGATATTTTTCTAGAGAGGAATCTCATGAGAATCGGAATTGGTCTAGGCATTATCCCCTTTCTTGGCATCATGATCAATTTTTTACGTATCCCTCTTGATTGGAAAATCTTTTTAATAATAAGTTTGGTGTTTCCTTTAATCGATGCCTTTAGATTTAAAAGATTGCCTTCTTTTAAATTTAGATTGACTAAATCAAATGTTTGTATTTTAGTTGTTTTAGCATTATTTTTTGCTTCTTTGTTTATGTATGTTTCAGGAGCATTCAAATATCCTTGGTTGGAGGATGATGATCCATGGCTCCATGCAGAAGGAATAAAATATGTTTCAATGGAAAAAGATGTTTTTAATCCAGAAATAAGTTTTATGTACATTAATCCTTACCCGCCAGGATATGATTTATTATTTGGAATCTTGCATCAAACTTCTGATTCCCTGTATTGGACAATGAAATTTTTTAACGCTTTGATAATCTCTTTAGGAATCATATTTTTTTACTTTTTTGCTAAACGATTTGTTGGAAACAGAAATAAAGCATTATTTGCAACTTTTGTTTTAGCATCTATTCCTTGCTATTTAAGTCATTTTATCTGGGCTCATTCTCTTGTTGTGACTTTGTTTTTTCCTGCTATGTATTGTGTAGAAATGCTAAGAGAGGACAAAAGATGGATGTATCCTTCCATTTTAATAGTTG
>CAZOXR010000065.1:0-5619 GCA_964583885.1 uncultured Methanosarcinales archaeon
TAAAAGGAGAAAATCCAGAATGCCCTGAATGCGGTGAGGAGACAGAAGTCTACTCAAGAATAGTCGGCTATTTTAGGCCTGTTAAGAACTGGAATAATGGCAAGAAAGAAGAGTTTAAGGATAGGCTTGAGTATACTGAAGAAGCAGGATTAAAGACAGAGTTTAAAGCAGAGGTTGTGGTAACCACAGATGGAAAACAGGAATCGGCTGCAGTAAACAGTTATAAGATTTTTACACTTCCTGGTTGTGAGAAATGCGCAGATGCCAAGAAATTCCTTAATGATCATTCCATCATGGGAGAGCATTTTGACCTTTCTGATAAACAAGATCTGAGCGTCTTTCGGGGATACTATAAGGACATGAAAGGAAAGCTGCAGAGAAACAGTGATGGAAGCCTTCCAGTGCCTACTATACTGTTTTTTGATGACAAAGAAGGTGTCATTGGTAATGCGCATACAGTTGAGGAAATCCAGAAATTTTTATGAAATGCTTCCGATAAAAGGCCTTCAAAAAACATCTCTGGTTGATTATCCTGGTAATATTGTCTGCACTATTTTTTTAGCTGGATGTAATTTCAGATGCCCTTACTGCCAGAATCCTGACCTGATTGATAATCCAGATAAACTTCCTGCAATAAAAGAAGAAGATATCATTGATTTTTTAGAAAAGAAAAGGAAGTGGCTGGATGGGATATGTATTTCTGGTGGTGAGCCAACAATACACCCTGGATTAGTTGATTTTATTAAAAAGATAAAAAAAATGGATTTTCTTGTAAAGCTCGATACAAATGGGACTAATCCTGTGATGATTAAGGAACTGCTTGATAATAAGCTGATTGATTTTATTTCTATGGATATAAAGGCTAGTCTGGATAAATATGGCGATGCAGCTAATGTAGGAGTTAATAAAGAAGACCTACAGAAAAGTGTTGAGCTGATTATGAATGGTAATATTGATTATGAGTTTAGAGCTACAATATTACCTAAATTACATTCAGAGGAAGATATTAAAAAAATAGGTGAATGGCTGAAAGGAAGCAAGAAATTTGTTCTTCAGCAGTTTAGGCCGAAGATATGTCTGGATAAGAGTTATGAAAAAGAAAAACCATTTACTAAGGAAGAGATGGAAGGATTCAACAAATTATTAGAGCCTTATTTTGACAAGGTTGAGATAAGATTTTCATAAGTTTTATATATCGATATCGAATAACTTCTGGAAAATGGGATGCCAAAAATCAAAAAATGTAGGGCATTGTAATTGCACTTATGCTGGCTGCTCAAGGCACGGTATCTGCTGTGAATGCATAAAATATCATTTAGCCAGTAACGAACTGCCTGCGTGCTGCTTTCCAGATGATGTAGAGAAGACTTACGACAGAAGTTTTAGTAAGTTTGTAGAAATTCATCAATAATTATTAGAATCAATAAAAAATAAATCATTAAAAAATTATCAATAAATAAAAAATCATTAAAAAGAAAATTAATAAAAAAGATTAATAAACTAAAAAAATAATAAAAAATGACTGAAAGACCAACTTGGGATGAGTATTTTATGAAGATTGCTACTTTAGTAGCTGAAAGATCAACATGCAGAAGGCATCATGTTGGGGCTGTTATTGTAAGGGATAAAAGAATATTGACCACTGGCTATAATGGTGCTGCTGCCGGCCTAAAGGATTGTCTTGAATTGGGGTGTTTGCGGGAGAAGAATAATATTCCTTCAGGAGAAAGGCATGAGATATGCAGAGCAATCCATGCAGAGCAGAATGCTATCATACAGGCAGGATTGCATGGCATAAACATTGGTGCTGCAACAATCTACTGCACCCATCCTCCATGCATATTATGCGCTAAGATGCTTGCGAATGCCAAGATAAAGAGGTTTGTTAGTTGTGGCCAGTATAATGATGAAGGGGCAAAAAAATTATTGAAGGAGGCAGGTATGGAATTTATTAAGGTTGATAAACCAAAGGATAAGATTAATATATTAGATTAAAAAACCAGAATAAAGGTGATATAATGGCAAAGATAAAGATTGAGTATGACAAAGAAAAATGCATTGGATGCAGTGCTTGCGTTGTTGCTTGTGGAGGCAACTGGGAGATGGATGGAGATAAAGCAAAACCAAAACAAACAGAGTTAGATGATGAAGGGTGCAACCAGGCTGCTGCTGCTGGATGTCCTGTTGATTGTATAAAGATAGTAAAATGAGTAACGAAATAACAGAGGACATGACATTTGGAGAAGTGTTAGAGAAACATCCAGAAACAGCGCAGGTTATGATGTCACATGGACTTCATTGCATTGGATGCCATATGGCTGGTAGTGAGACAATAAAGCAGGGAGCAAAAGCGCATGGCATGACTGATAAGCAGATAGTGACTATGATTGATGAGATGAATAAGGCAATAAAGAAGTCATAATCCAAAGCTTTCTGTAAATTCTCTCATTTTTTTGAATTCAGAGATAAATTGAAGGCCTTTATCAGTTATAAAATAATATTTATTTCTATCAGTTTTTTTCTCTTCCATCATCTCTTTTTTTATCAATTCATCGATATATTCTTTCATCTTTTTATAAGAGAGGTTTGATTTATATAGCAAATGTGTTGGCTTGATTTTACCGTTTTTATTCTGTATTGAGGTTAATATATCATTAATTATCTCAATCTTATTCCTTCTCATTTCTTCCCCTCATTTTTTGGATACCAGGAAATAATAATAGAGTAATATCAAGAAGCCAAGTAATTGGACCACTTCGCCAAAAACATAGATTTTAGGGTCAAAAAGCACAAATATGAAAACTAGCTGGCTTATGAAAAGTGAAAAAAATGCAAGCGTGATGTATCTTGCGCTTTTTAATTTCTTTATCATGTAATTTTCATAGAAATACATGAAGATATAAAACAGTAAAACTGCTGCTATTATATGGAATGTATAGTAGTAATAATAGCTGGAAAATGATGCTATGATTGAAAATACAATAAAAATTGATACTATCCTCTTATCTTTTATCTTCAACACAAGGGACAATAGCAGGATAAGAGCAAGCAGGAATGAGAACCTATAGGCAAAATAACCCACATAATAGATTAATTTGATCTGAATTATTTTTGAAGTGACAGCTGGAAATGTTGATGACATTGCTGAGAGCAATGATACTTTCAGTCTATTGTATTGAAAATAAATTGAGAGGTTTGTTATTACCTTTATTGCAAAGGATAATGCTATAAATAAGAATGAAAGAGCTACTGTCCTGTATTTTTTTTGTTTTACAAAGTCATATATCTTGGAACCATAATAAGCTATCAATAGGCAGATTATCAAGGATACTACTTCAAATAAGGAATCTATACCTTTAAACCAGTTTGGGCTTAAAACTAATGTTACCATCCTGATTGAATTACTGTTTTACTATTTATAAGCTTTATGGATTATTATTCTGGATTACTCTTTAATAACCCATTTATAAAGGCTATACTATCATATAATTACCCAAAACAAGGAGGTGATTAATAAAAGGATAACAAGGCATCTTAAATTTTATTAAATGTTTGGAAGAGAAGATATAAGAAAAAAATACCTAAAGCCTCTTTTTCGTCTCTTTTTTCTTCTCCCTTCTCTTCCAACACCCCTTTTTTATTTTTAAGAATTTTATTGCTTATTTATTTCTTGGTCAATCCTGCTACTTTCCAATATTTTGATATAGTGTCCATATGATATGGCAAATGTCTTGATGCTTCTGAAGCATTCCCTTTATAAGTAGGGTGAGCAGCAACTATTTCTGCAATTTGAGCTTCTTCTAAAGGATGACCCTGTTGCATAATATCCAATCCTGCATCCTCCCAACATCTCAATATGGTTTGTATTGAATGGGTCATATGTCTTGATGCTTCTGAAGCATTACCTTCATAAGTTTTATAAGCAGCAACTATTCCCTCTTTCTTTGCTTGTGGTAATCTCCACCCATCAGATATAGGTATCGCTTCATCTATTTGTCTATATTTCCGTAGCGATGTACAAAGTCCTCCATCGAATCGTTCAAATTCTGTTCTGCTCCTTCCTTCATATACATCAGGATGAGCTCTAAAAAAAGCAAGAGGATTTCCATTGTATCTTCTTCGGCCAAACCTAATAGCTAGTGGATCAAAACGAACAGCTATTATGGGTCTTGGAGGTGTGACTATCTTTCCATCCTTTTCATACTGATATGCTAATTCTTCTAATCTCAGTTGTATTGCTGGGAGATTTTCTATAATCTCCTCTGGTGAAATATTTAGTGGAAGATAACCACCACTACTTCCTTGATGCAATAATTGTCGCATTAATTCACAGCTATGTTCATCCATTCGTCTTTCTAAAATGGAAATAGCTTCATTGATGGATATTCTTTCTGGAATTTCTTTAGGCTCTTGCCCTTCAAATAAACTACTTAAATCCCTATCTTCAACTCCAATGGAAGGGTAAATTTCTCCAAATCTAGTCTCAATTGGCTTATCTAATCTTAATGCCAATCTTTCAGCATAATGCATCTGAAATTTCTCAATTAATCCAGAAATATAACGATATACTTCATCAAATCCATGAATAGATAATTCATCTATTCTTTCGCTTGCTATCCATACAATTCTCTCTTCAAGTTTCGGAGATAAATCATAAGTTTCTACAATACCCCTGACTAAACCATCATTGGTCATATTAAATATAAAAGTAAAGAGTATATATAATTTTTTGTAATAATCCTAATAATCTTATATATTGTTTTAACTCAGAAAACTAATTTTAAATTAAAACCTATCATCGTTAAATTATGTATCTATCTTTAAAAATATTTCTTTAAGATAAATCAACTTCAATATATTTAGCCAATAATGGCTGTTTCTCTTTAATTAGCTCATACATCTGCCATGCTATCTTTCTGTAAGAGATATGGCCTTGTTTAGTTGATCTTAATTTTATGAAATGGAATAATTCCCTTAAATTGCAGGTGAATAATAATCTTTTCTTGAAAGCTAATGGAATTAGGTATTGTGCTTCTTTTAGGAATTCTTTTGAGATCTCTTTGTACGCTTCAGTTGCTTTATTCATGCATTCTTCAAATTGTTGTTTAAATCCTGCTTCAATGATTTCATCTGGAATATCGTAGCCATGCTCAATTGTAAATTCCTGGTTTGTTTGTGTTGCTATTCTATGCCTTTGCACATCTCTAAAACCACCGTAATCCATTAGTATGTCGAATGTGTAGTAGATATGCTCTAATTCTCTTAAAGGCCTGTCAAACTTGCCTAGTCTTTTTAATGCTTCATCGATAATTTTTTCTTTTTCTTCCTTGGACATTGTTTTGACTTTTTCTTTTATTTCTTTGTAAGGCGATTTTGAGAACCTGTATAGAAGAGATACTACTAGCTTGTCTTCTGCATCTGAATCATATTCAACTAGAATGACTTCTTTGTTGTTATTACCACCATTTTCTATTTTATTGGCTATCTTTTCCATCTCTTTTGTTGTTTCTCCCAGATATTCATTATATTTTATATGCTTGAGTAAAGTCGGAGTTATCTTTAATGCAGCTTCTTTTATTTCATTTCCAATGTTTTGCATCTCTTTTAACGGATGAGTTA
>CAZOXR010000066.1:0-5580 GCA_964583885.1 uncultured Methanosarcinales archaeon
TTTGGCATACACTTTGTGATAATTATCTTGAGATTGCAAAAGATAGGCTATATAATCCAGATAAACGTGGAGAAGATGCACGTAAAAGCGCGCAGTATACCTTATACCAATGCATCTTAGATGTGCTTAAACTATTCTCACCAATCATGCCGCATATCACAGAAGCAATCTATCAGCTTTATTTTAGGGAGAAAGAATTAAAGAAATCAGTTCATAATACTCTTTGGCCTAAATACGATGAAAAAATGATCAATGAAGAAGATGAACTTATGGGAGATCTAGTGGTTGACATAATCGCAGCTGTAAGAAAACATAAATCTACAAATAAGATGTCATTGAAACAAGAACTAGACATGCTTACAATAAACTGTGAAGATAAAAAACACGAAGAATTGATTAAAAAAGCTCTTGAAGACCTAAAAGCAACTACAAGAGCAAAAGAGGTAAGCTTTGGTAAAGATGTTTCTATTCAATGCGAGGGTTTCCCTATAGAGATTGGAGTGAAAATAAGCAATTAATTCTGGTGATAATATGGGTTGGGTTACTAAAACACTAGGAGCTGTAACATTATGCGCAGTTGTTGCTGCTAGTTCTTTGCATGCGAATGAAATAACAAGAGTTGATAAGCTTGTATGGAAGCCAGGTCATAGGTATGTTGTTAAAAAACCTGTTGATAGGATCTTCTATACTATGTGTGATAGAATTAATTTAGATTATGATCTACCTGCTTACACAAAACCAACTACTTTTCCTGTATACTGTTTTACTGATAAATATGACGATGGTGTAATTGATAAAGCCGAGGTAAGGCTATATAGAGTACATCCAGGGGAAGGTTTGCCTAGGCAAAAAGTACCAACACATTCGTTTTATATAACTGTTTTTAAGCTTGAAGATCTTTATTGGGGTTTTAAGAAAGGAGAATTCATCAAGGATGGATATGGGATGATGAGAGATGTTGATGAAATATTTGAAGGAATTCATGGCAGTTCTTTACACGATTTAATTAAGAAAGATGAAAAACAAACTGACCCTAGTTAACATCTTCTTCACACTATGAAACCATAAAGCATTTAAAACAAAGTAAACTAATTCTTGATGCTTAAGAGGCGGTTTAAATATATAAAAAATTAACAGCAATTACACTTACACTTTATATGTTGGTTAATCCTAGCTATGAAACTGGTGGGTTGTATCAAAGGATTAATCAGTTTTACAATAAGCATTTTGGATCGCTTGAACTTACTCTTAAACCAGAGATGCAACGCGGGATGCAGGATGTGCTTAAGAAAAGGTATGGGTGGGAAAGGAATTATAGAGGTAGGATACCTGTGCCTTATAAACAGTGGGAAAACTTTGAACCACCTCTTGTTTTGGAGCACAAGAAAGTAGAGTGGCCTGGCAAGACCTTTAGAAAGGCAGGTAGGCTTGTTAGAAAAATTAAAGATACAATTTCTGTGAACCTAGATTCTGTATTCTTTCCTTAAACACTTAACAAACTTCTTATCCTTTATTTCTTCTTTTGGCTTTAGGCAGGCTACTAGTTTGCCGTTTGCTTCTGTGATTACAACATCGAACTTCTCGCCTCTGGCAGGTTTAAGCTCGAATGTTCTTACTGGATACTTTTTACTGTAGAAAGAATGTTCTTTAAGGAATTTATCTTTATTGTCGTAGATATTGGCAAAAAGCATGTTATCCTTGAATATAGTAAGCATGTAGTATGTCATGGAGTTAAATTGGTGTTCTGGGTTTAAATAGTTTTGTTTTTTACGGACAACAAAACAAAAGTTATATAAAGGTGCGCCTTCATAATATATTTAACATGCCAAAAAATTATTTTAATTCCGGATCAACCGTGATTATTCTGATTAGTTAGATTTCTAAAGTTTTAGATGCCTGGCAAGTGTCTATAACTGAGGTTTTTTCAAATGTAACTTATTTTTCTTTTTTGATAATATTATTCAAGGAGGATGAGAATATGACTTTAGCAGATCAGGTTGATGAATATGTTGGTGGTTATAGTCCTTTAACTGGGCTTGGGTATAATGGAAGTGCATTGCCTTTTAAGGCTGTGAAAGCAAGTGTAAATGGCAGGACTGTTGTAGTATTTCAGCAGGTGCCATTGAAAGCAGATTATGGTAGGAATGACCATAATTATGTGCTCTTGTCTTCAGAGCCATTGAAGAAAGAAAGTAGATATGTACCAAATATGCATTATAGACGTCCAGATGTACAAAAGCTTACAGCAGAATCAAAGACTACAAATGGGTTTTAATTAGTAAACTATAAATAGGGGTAAGCCTAAAAACAAAACATGATAGCAATACCGTTTTTAGCTTCATTGGCAGGCGCGTTTGGGCTTATTGTAGATAAGTTGAATATCAAGAATAAAAACCTGAATTATATGGGGTTTACTACAGTCACTTTTATGACACTTTCTTTGATTATGCTGCCGTTTGCATTCTTTTTTTTCAATGCTACAAAGGGAGCTTTTACATTAATGCCTGTCCTTTTCCTGTTTAGTTTTGTTCTTTGTGCAGGAATAGCTAATCTACTTTATTACAAAGGGTTTAAATATGAAAAAATTAATCATCTGGAACCAATTATTATGATGCAACCTTTATTTGTAGTTGTTCTTGCTGCTCTTGTATTCCCTTCTGAAAGGAATTTTGTAGTGATTATGGCTGCGTTGATAGCTTCAGTTGCAATTGTTCTATCACACATAAAAAATCATCATCTGGAATTTAATAAACATTCTTCTTTAGTACTTATCTCAAACCTTTTCTTTGCTGTTTGCGCAATACAGGCGAAATATCTACTTAATTATTTCTCGCCTTTTACACTTTATTTTCTAAGGTGCAGCCTTATTGGGCTTATTCTTTTTGTAACATACAGACCTAAACTGAAATATCTTACTTTTAAGGAAGAAGAGAAGTTTGCTTTGTCAAACATATTCTGGATAGCTAGAAGCGTACTTATATATTATGGATATGTTAACTTTGGAATCATATTTACAACTTTGGTGCTTATGGTAACCCCAATTCTAGTGTATACATTTACTTATTTCATACTTAAAGAAAGATTAGAAATGAGAAATCTTGTAGCATCTGCTGTGATATTAATCTGTTTAATTGCTGTTGTTTAACCTTTTCTCCATCTAACACCATTAGCTGTATCTTCAAGGATTATACCTTTTGCTTTTAATTGATCTCTTATTTTGTCTGCTGTTTTGAAATCTTTGTTCTTACGCGCTTGTTCACGTTTTTGGACTAAAGCTTCAATGTCTTTGCTTAATTCAGCTTTTTCATGTTCCATTACAGCAAGCACTGAATCGAATTTAAGCATTGTTTGCTTTATTTTCTTTGCATCTGCTTTACTTATTTTATCCATAATCTTGTTTATCTCTGTCATCAATTCAAAGATTGCAGCTAATGCACCTGAAATATTAAGGTCATTGTCCATTGCTGTTTCAAATTCGTCTTTGGCAGTTTTGATAAGTTTGTCTACTTTTTTGTTATCATTTTTGTTTTTTATTTCATCTAATTTATCTAAGAAATCATAGAACTTTTGCAGAGTTTCTTTTACCTTTTTAAGTTCATCTTCTCTGAAATCAAGTTTCTGCCTGTAATGTGTTTTTAACAGTTCATACCTGATTGCTTTAGGGTCATAACCTTTTTTCAGTAAGTCTCTTAATGTGAAAAAGTTGCCTAAAGACTTACTCATCTTTTTTCCATTCACAATAAGATGCTCGTTATGCAGCCAATAGTTTACCCATTTCTTGCCTGTAGCACCTTCACTCTGCGCAATCTCATTTGTATGATGCGGGAAAATAAGATCAATGCCGCCAGTATGTATGTCAAATTGTTCTCCAAGGTACTTCATTGACATTGCACTACATTCAATATGCCAGCCTGGACGTCCTTTGCCAATTATTGGATTCCAGAATACACCGCCGTCCTTGTCATTGTAAGCTTTCCAAAGCACAAAATCACGTGCATTTTCTTTTTCATACTCATCTGCATTATCTAACCTGCCATCTGCGTTATCTTTTAATTCTTGTTTATCTAATCTAGCAAGTTTACCGTAATTCTTGAATTTAGATATCTTAAAATAGGTTGAGCCATTTTTTTCATAGGTATAACTGTTTTTAGTTAGTTTTTTTACTAACTCAACCATCTCTTTGATATGTTCAGTTGCTCTTGGCCTTGTTTTTGGTATATCTATATTAAGTGTTTTAAGGTCTTCTAGAAATTCTTTTTCATAGAAACGAGTTACATCCTTTAGGCTTTTGCCTTCTTCCTGCGCTTTTTTTATTGTTTTGTCATCTACATCTGTGATATTCATCACATGCTTGACTTTGAAGCCTTTGTAAACTAGGTATCTCTTAAGTACATCATAGAATACCATTGCTCTTAAATTACCTATATGCGCGTAATTATAAACAGTCGGGCCGCAACTGTAGAAACCTACATTGCCTTTTTTTATGGGCTTGAATACCTCTTTTTTTCTTGATAAAGTGTTGAATAGTTTTAGTGTCATTATTATCCCTCAAACAAGTTCATACTTAAATATCTTTCCCCTCTGTCAGGGAGGATTGTTACTATCACTTTACCTTTACCCATTTTTTTGGCAACCTGCAATGCTGCTATTACATTTGCGCCTGAACTTATGCCTGCCAACAGGCCTTCTTCTCTTGCTATTCTTTTAGCCATGTTCTCTGCGTCTTTTGTTTTGACTTCAATCACTTCATCTATCAACTTCATATCAACAAGGTCAGGTATAAATCCTTCACCTATGCCTTGAATACCGTGCGGTCCTGGCTCTTTATTATTCATTACAGCGGATTCTGCTGGCTCAACAGCGATAATCTTAATCTCTGGGTGGGCTTTTTTCAGTATCTTAGCAACACCCATTAATGTGCCTCCTGTACCTGTGCCTGCTACGAAAGCATCGATCTTACCATAAACCTGGTTAAGTATCTCTTTACCTGTAATTTCCATATGGGCTCTGACATTATCTTTGTTCTGGAATTGTCTTGGCAACCAAGCATCTGGATTCTTTTTTAGTAGCTCATTGTATTTCCTGATTGCACCTGCTACATCCTCTTTCTCAGGTGTTAACACAATCTTTGCACCAAAAGCCTTCATCATCTGTATTCTTTCTTTACTCATGTGCTCTGGCATGACTGCTGTGAATTTATAACCTTTAATCGCAGACAACATTGCAAAAGCAATCCCTGTGTTGCCTGTTGTAACCTCAATAATCTTCTGGCCTGGCTTAAGATCTCCTCTTTCTTCAGCTTTCTTGATCATATAGTCAGCCATTACATCCTTGATACTGCCGCTTGGGTTCATTGAATCAAGTTTTACAAATATTAAGGATTTTGTGTCATTGAGTTTGGTTAACTTCACTACCGGTGTTCCTCCAATCAATTGGAGTAATCTTGATTTTGCCATTTTAGGTTACCTTTTGATTTGTTGATTTATTAAATTTTCTTTTTCTTTCATTGAAGGGAGCAGAGGGACTTGAACCCTCAATCTAGCGCTCTGCAGGCGCTCGCCTTAGCCGTTTGGCCATGCT
>CAZOXR010000067.1:0-5219 GCA_964583885.1 uncultured Methanosarcinales archaeon
TATGATTTTTAATAACTCTTTATCATTATAAGAGTCGCATCCTCCTGAGAGGAATTCTATCTTCCATCTGCATGCTTTACAGATTATGGCTTCTGCTAATATTGAAGCCAAACTTCTTCTGTCTTTTACAGGATCCTGCTTAACATACTTTCTTGAAAATAAATAACAGAAAGCGCAGTCTCTTTTAGAGCAGTACCAGCTGATGAAGATTGCTCTTTCGAAATAAGTGGATTTCATAAAAGAAAAAATAAAATAATAAGTATAATTAACTTTCGGGTTGTGCTGGGAAAACTGGTTCGCCGGGTCTTACTTGTGGCTTTCCAAATTCAGATGCTGCATGATTATATGCCTGCACAAGATGGTTTAGGGCTAGTTGCGCATCATATACAAACGCATCAACAATAGATTCAAACTCCTGGGCATCTTCTTTTGGCATTACTTTTATTTGAGCTAAATATCTTTTCTTTCCTTTTCCAAATTTTGCAGTACTAGTAGAGAGAGAATAGCCTGCTTGCTTCAGAAAAACCGTCATATATCTTATGAATCTGTCAAAATCATTAATCTTTTCTGAGTCAGGAATCTTTTCATTTGCAAAGAGTTCATCTGAAATAGGAGAATCGTCTAGGTCTTTAGGAAGCGCCACATCGACTGTTACAAAAGATCCCTGCGCTTCTTCACTTACACATCCGAATTGGAAAGGCAATCCTCCATATCTGAGTACTTCATGTCCGGCAAGGTCATATACAGGATCATCTGTTCCTGAGTCTAATTCCCTCTCAACTAAAGCGTAAACTATATCTGTAAGTTGAGTTATTGCTTGTCGAGAAGCGTTTCTCACCACATCATCAACTGCCATATAATCACCATAAAACAGGAAAAATAGGTCATTTATAAAAGTTACTATTTAGTAGTGTTAATTGCATAGATGGTAGATTAATTCAAAAGCTTTTAGCAGCTTATCTTCATCAACAAGAAGTATGTGCTCTTCTGAAGAAATCAAAGCATCTACTATGCTTATGTTGTTTTCAGCTAATTCATTGTATATGACTGAGAAAACCCCTGGTGTTCTTTTCAAAAGCCTTGGATAGCTTATCTCTACCATTCCAACGTTCTTATTAACACCAAGAACAGCTCTTTTTGGAAATATGTTCTGAATTTTATCAAGATTTTTTCTATCTATCACTAAAGTTAAAGCTTCACTTCCTTCAAGAACCCTTATTGTTTCGTGGCTTTGGTAATCGATAAGCTTGTCAGGCCTGCCTAGTTTTGCCTTAACTTCGTCTGTTCTTTTTAAAAAGATAGAGGACATTTTGGTTTTTGTATTGATTCTTGCTTGTTTTAGAACATTGTAGACAGAATGACTATCTTCTTTGGTTTGTGGCATTAGGTTATATCGCCTTATTGCGCTTATAACAGAATCCAAAGAAGCGTTAATTTTTTGTGTTTCAATTATATAATTAGCCAAGCTTCTCATGTTGATCAATCCTTTGCTTAGATTTTTCTTTATAGATATATCAGTATCAATTATCTTCCATACAAATTCCCTTATGTTTGAAACCTTTTTTTTCATTTTCGCAGTCAGAAATGTGTCATTATTTAAAAATTTAACTGAAATATGTCAAATTTTTGGAATTTTTAGCAAATGTGCCAAATAGTTTTTAAACCTTTTATTTTTCTAAATATGCATGGTAGAGATAAAACCCTTTAAAGGGTTATTGTACAATAAAGAAAAGATAAAAGACTTTAGCTTAGTTATAACACCGCCATACGATGTTATTTCTGAAGAGAAGAAGGCAGATTACCTAAAAAGATCGCATTATAACTTTGTAAACCTAATATTAGCAGACAGTCATGATGGAGCTGCAAAGACACTCACTAAGTTTCAGAATAACGGGGTTTTAAAACAAGACGATGAAGAAAGCATTTATATTTATCAACAGAGATATATGGTTGATGGAAAGAATTACACGAGAACTGGTTTTATAGCATTATTAAAGCTAGAGGGGTTTGGAAAAAACATCCTCCCTCATGAAAAAACAATGGACAGACCTTATGAAAACAGGCTTAGGCTGTTAAAAGCTACTAAAGCAAACCTTGGCACAATATTGATGATGTATGACGACAAGAAAAAAGTCATTGACAAGAAAATAAAGGAAAAGATTGAAAAGCCATATATTAATTTCGATGCAGATGGCATTAACCATAAATTATTCAAAATTGATGATCCAAGGTTTGCAGAATTTGTTAAAGTGAATATGAAAAACCAACAGTGCATCATTGCAGATGGTCATCATCGTTACAGGGCATCCCTTCAGTACAGCAAAGAGAAAAACTATAACTATGTCATGGCTTGTTTTGTGAACTCATTTAATGAGGGCATGGTTATTCTACCCACAAACAGGTTAATCTCAGGCCTTCAAAATCCTCATTATATGACTAACAGGATGCGTGCTTGTTTTGATGTTAAAGAAGTAGATAGTATTGAGATTATAAACAAAGGAATGAAGAACGCAGGCATATTTGGATTCTATGACAATATCCTTGGAAAGAGTTATCTCTTAAAACTAAGGGGTTTGGGGGATGTTAAACTAGATGTTGAAATTTTACATCAGAAAATAATTTAGGATATTCTGGAGATTGATGATGGAAAGCAGAAAAAGGGTAAGAATATTGTTTTTGTGAAAGGAACTGAAGAGACAGTAAAAAAACTAGAAGATAAGAAATATCAGTTTGGATTCTTTGTTAATCCCCCAAAAATGAGCCAGATATTTGGTGTTGCAAGGTCAAATAAGACAATGCCTCAGAAATCGACATATTTTTATCCAAAAGTCTATTCAGGTTTAGTTATTAATAAATTCGAGGTGTGAAAATGGCAAATAAGTTGTTTATTCCAGGACCCACAGAGGTCAGAAAAGAGATTTTAAACGAGATGGCGCGTCCGCAGATAGGCCACAGGACTCAGGAGTTTAAAGATTTATTTGGAAGTCTAAAACAAGGATTAAAGAAGATATTTTTCACAAATAATGATGTTTTAGTTTCTACATCCTCTGGTTCTGGTTTCTGGGAGGCTGCTATCAGAAGTTGTGTGAATAGCAAGGTTTTGCATGCTGTTAATGGCGCATTCTCAAAAAAATGGGCTGATGTTTCAGAAAGATGCGGAAGAAAGGCAGAAAGAATAAAATATGAATCAGGAAAAGCAGTGAAAGCTAAGGACATTGATGAAGCGCTATCAAATGGTGGTTTTGAGGCATTCTGTATGGTGCATAATGAAACCTCTACAGGTGTTGCTTCTAACCTTGAAGAGATTTCAGAAGTAATTAAAAAATATCCTGATGTGCTTTGGTTTGTTGATGCTGTATCTTCTATTGCAGGTATAAAGATTGAGGTAGATAAACTAGGCATTGATATCTGTATAGCATCTGGACAGAAAGCATTGGCATTGCCTCCCGGGATTGCTTTTGCGTCCATTAGTGAAAAAGCCTATAAAAAAGCTGAGTCAGTGCAGGGAAGGGGCTATTATTTTGATATAATTGAATTAAAGAAAAGTTACGACAAAGACCAAACCCCGTATACTGCATCAATACCGCATTTGTATGCATTGAAGAAGCAGCTTGAAAGGATTGAGAAAGAAGGTCTTGAGAATAGATTTAAACGCCATAAAGAAATGGCAGATTATGTGAGAGAATGGGCTAAGAAGAAGGGATTTGAGATGTTTAGTGAGAAAGGCCATGATTCTGACACTATTGCGTGTATGTTGAACACAAAGAAGCTTGATTTTAAGGCAATAAAAAAAGAGATGTCGAAAAAAGGTTATTCTATTGACTCAGGATATAGAAAATTGAATGAAAAACTGGACGCAGAAGGAAAATTAAATACATTTAGGGTTGCGCATATGGGTGACTTAACTCTTGATGAAATAAAAGAAATGCTTAATGAACTTGAGAGCTTTTTTGGTGATAAAAAATGAAGATTGTAATACCTGACAAAGTGAGCAAAACTGCAGCAAAGATGTTTGAAGAAAAAGGATATGGTGTTGAGCAGAATCCTGGAATCGATATTAAGGAAGCTAATAAGATTGCGAAGGATGCTGATGCCATAGCTGTAAGGAGTTACAAGTTACACGAGCTTGAATTTAGTGATTCAGTTAAAGCAATTGGGAGGGCAGGAGCAGGAGTAAATAACATACCCATAGATAAGTGTACTGAAAAAGGTGTTGTTGTTTTTAATACACCTGGAGCAAATGCAAATGCTGTGAAAGAGTTGGTTTTATGCGGGTTATTGTTATCATCCAGAAAAATAGTTGACGGGGTTAATTGGACTGTGTGCCAGAAAGAAGCAGGAGATGAAGTGCCAAAATTGGTTGAGAAGAACAAAAAACAGTTTAAAGGGGTTGAGATTAAAGGAAGAAACCTTGGTGTTATTGGATTAGGGGCTATAGGGATGTTGGTTTCGAATGATGCTTCAGCATTGGGTATGAATGTTATTGGGTATGACCCCTATATTTCAGTTGATAATGCGTGGAAATTATCAAGAGATGTGAAGAATGCAAAGAACCTTGATTCTCTTCTTACAAATTCAGATTATATTACCGTGCATATTCCGCTAAATGAAAAAACCAAAGGCATGATAAATAAGGAAATGTTTAGTAAAATGAAGAAAGGAGTGAAAATAATGAATTTTTCAAGAGACGAGCTAGTAAATACAAAGGATTTGATTGAAGCAATAGGCGAAGGGATTGTTGATGCTTATGTGACTGATTTCCCTAACTGTGATTTAATTGGAGTGAAGAATATAATATGCGTACCTCATCTTGGAGCGTCTACTTCTGAGGCAGAAGAGAATTGCGCTGTTATGGTTGCAAACCAAATAATTGATTTTTTAGAGAATGGAAGTATAACAAATTCTGTTAATTTTCCTGCATGCAGGCTTGAAAAGAATGGGAATATCAGGATAACTATTGTTAACAAGAATGTCCCTGGAATGATAGAGAAAATTACAGAGATTTTGGCAGGCGCTAAACTAAATATTGAAGAGATGATAAATAAAAGCAAAGGGGATATTGCATATACGATCCTTGATGTCAAAGGTAAAGTGGATGAAGGAACTGTAAATAGATTGGGAGATGTTGAGGGTGTTTTAAGGGTTAGGAAGTTGTAGAGATTGGAAAGCCCTCAAAGGGATTTGCACCCCTGATCTCGAGTTTACGAAACTCGCGCTTT
>CAZOXR010000068.1:0-2876 GCA_964583885.1 uncultured Methanosarcinales archaeon
TTTCTGAGGAAAAGATAAAATCTGTTTTTAAGAAATTTACTGGCAAGATAAAGCAAAAGCCTCCATTAAAAAGCGCTGTTAAACGTGTAGTCAGAGAAAGAGAAATATATTATGTTGATATTTTAGAGATAAATAAAAAAGATGTTCTGTTTAAAGTAGGATGCGAGGCAGGAACTTATATCAGAAAGCTATGCATACACTCAGAGACTGAGATTTTTTCAAAGAGAGGTTTTGTGACCGCTTCTGATTTTTATTCTAATCCTTTTATTATATATTCTCTTGATAATAATAAAATGATTGAAAAAAATCCATCAGCGGTTCAAAAACTTCATTCTCCAAATAAATTAGTAAAAATCACGATGTCATCTGGGATTAGTTTGATTGTAACTCCTGATCATGAGCTCCTTACTTCAAAAAAAGAAGGATATAGGATGCAAGAAGCACAAGAACTTCGTGTAGGAGATTATCTAGTGAAAAGCCTTAACCTACCTGAGATAAGCAATGAGATTGTGATTGCTGATTTATTGGATGATTCATATTTAATCCCTCAGGATGAAATTAAGAGTAAGTGTAAGTTGGCTTTCATCTCAAAGTATGGCAGCATAAGAGCGATGTATCGTAAGCTTGGTCTTGACAGAAAAGCATTCTTGAAGAATTCTGATTATGCAATAACTATTCGACACCTTAAACTAGCTGGGATTTATGAACAGGTTAAGAGAAAAATACACATATTCAAAACTCAAAAGGGAGCAGTTGTGAAAATGAAATCTTTAAATGAAGATTTTTTCTACTTATTGGGTTTGATTGCTTCTGATGGGAATAATACACGAGAGAGAAAAACTGTCAGGTTTACAAGAATCAAATTCCATAATAAAAATGAAGTTTTGATTAATAAGTTTCTAACAGTCTATCAAACATTGTTTCCTAATATCCCCATCTCCAAGAAAAAATTAGAATTAGACTTATTTCAACTTGATACTTCTAACAGTTTTCTTGCTACTATTGCTTCTTCATTAGGTGTAAAAAGCCCACAGAAATATTCTGATTTATTGCCCATACTAAACTCCCCATCACATCTGATAAAATCATTTCTAAAAGGCTATTTTGATGGGGACGGTTCAGCATATTATAAAAATAAAATACGAGTTAAAGGACAACATAGTACTATTCGTCTTCACACCTCTAGTTTAGTGGATGCAAATAGGTTGCACAAAATGCTTCTAAATGTCAACATCCCTAATAAGATATTCAAGAGGAAAAAATTTAGTAGCGGTTCTTTGAAAAGGATTAGAAGGAGCAGAGAAACGCCCTATACTATGTACGATGTTACTATAGAAACCTCTGCTGCAAAGAAGAGATTCATAAAAGAGGTTGGAAGCAACCATCCCTTTAAACTATCTAAATTCAAACAGATTCTATCTATTAAGGATGATTCTGACATATATGATTCTTATTATATTGGAATGCATTGGAAGGAAGAGGTTAGAAAGAATAAATCTAAATTATATAAAATGGGAGGAACTCTAAGCAGAGTTCTAAATGGACAAATGCCAATAACAAGGGGTTTCTACAAAAAAGCTTCACAATTGGTGAAATTGCCATCAATGGGTCAATTCATAATAGAAGAAATAAAATCTGTAGAAAAAATAGATGGAAAGGGGTATGTTTATGATATGACTGTTCCAGATACCCATAATTTCTTGATTGAAACTGGATTTGTTTCTTCTAATTGCCACGATATTGGAAAGAAATTAGGCACAGGAGCGCACATGGCTGAGTTAAGAAGAACAAAAGCAGGATGTTTTGACGAAACCACATTAGTCACATTGCAGGATTTAGCTGATGCTTACTGGTACTACAAGAACAAAAAGAATGAGAAGTTTATAAGAAAAGCCATACAGCCAATGGAGAATGCAGTTAGTCATTTAGCTAAAGTCTGGGTTTTGGATACAACAGTTGAAAGCCTTTGCCACGGCATTGATTTAAAGGTTCCTGGCATAGCTAAGGTTGAATCAAAGATTAAAGCTGATGATAAGATTGCAATAATGACATTAAAGAATGAGCTTATTGCTTTAGGCACTGCTAAGATTAATTCTGCTGAGATGGTTAAGGATAAAGGTTTAGCAGTTAGGACTGAAAAAGTTTTTATGGGGTCTGGCGGGTATAAGATTAAGTAGTAATATAAAAGAAAAAAATAAATTATCCAGCTAAGTAATGAGGTTACCAACCCAGCTATCCCTAAGCCATTCAAGGAATTGCTGGAAAAGCCCAGGTTCTGTACATTCCCCATCAACACAAACATTACTTATACATTCAAAATCATTCTCACAAATTTGGGTTCCTCCTAGCTGCCCTATCATCTCTTTTCCACCTATAGGACAATATTCCCCTTTGTATCTGATTCCATATCTATAGCAATCGCCACCCTCTAGACAGCCGTCAGTACATGTAATTATATCAGTTATTCCTCTTGCTACTCTTGCTGATCCTTCTGAAGTTACACAAGCACTCATTAGATTATCGCAGCCACTAGGACATTCGTAAAATTCCACCATTCTTAATCCAAGTGGATCACTGCAATAGAATTCAGCTAATCTAGCTGAACGCACAGAACCACCATCAAATACTTCATGAACCTCAAACTCAGATATGCTTAATAGATAATATCCATTCATGTACCAATTGGTTTTGTCTACAGATAATTTTACTTTGCTTGTACTTACTGGATCAAAAGAGTGGATTACCAATGGATTCATCGGTCCGGGATTATTATCTGTTATATCTACAATTGTATTCCAATCTGTACCATCCCATTCCTTAATCTGATAATCAACAGGCCAACGAGTCCATGATGAATTAATTACTACTTTATCGAT
>CAZOXR010000068.1:2895-5135 GCA_964583885.1 uncultured Methanosarcinales archaeon
CTCTTGGAACTCCATGATGGATTTCTGCAATTTTTGGCATTTCTGTACCTCTCTTCATAACAGCACTGTATGTAGAAACAAGCCCATCATTTATCGTCCAAGAATTGTATTGAGGACCAAAAGCTGCAGTTCCAAATTGTGCTACATTATTTGTACAGTAATCAATAGATATATTATTATCTTTTAAACGTACTTCACCCTTTAATCCATAATTAATCCCATCTGGATGTTTATCAGTTGCATCAGTATCAGTACATCCTACTGGTGGTTGTGTTGTTGTAGTTACAGCTCCCGGCGGTTGTGTTGTTGTAGTTGTTGGCGGTACTGTAGTTGTTGTAGTCACTGCTTGACCAACAGGAACTAATACTACATTATATTTTATAATCTGCCCTGCACTTAAATCACTGCTTTTTGTCCAATCCTGATAACCAGCCATAGATACATTTATATCATGAGATCCTGCTTCCATACCTACCTTCTTTGGAGTCGTGCCTCTAATCACATCATCAATATAAATTGTAGCTCCACTTGGATTAGAAACTATACTATATGTTCCATTTTCTGGTTGACTAGGTGTTGTATCTATGCAAGCATCTTTCACACATCCATTTGGACAGTTAAAGAATTCAGCATCAGAATTACCTGCCACACAGTAATTTTCTGTTAATCTATTTGCATTAATTTTAAGTATACCGCACTTATCACCCAAAGAAGTTCCGTTGCTAAATGTGATTGTTCCGTTAACATATGGATTTTTTCCATCAGGATATTCTCCTGTAACATCAGAATCTGTGCAGGTAATTTGTGGAACTGCAGTTGTAGTAGTAGGTGGTACTGTTGTAGTAGTAGGCTCAGCTTCTTCAATTGTATAAGTAATAACGAGCTTTGGTCTTAGAACAAAATTACTATACTCGCTTGAATGGAACCTTCTGTCGCAACTTCTTGCTAATGTTTCATGAGGGCTCCATAGCAAAACACCATAATTAGGTGCAGACCCATCAACCCAATTTTGTGTTAAAGAACTTATATCAAATGTTTTCCAGCCATAATCTGTGCTAACATTAGCACTAGCTTTTACAGCAACGCTAGCATCTGCACCAAAGCCAAGATGCGAAGAACTCCAAGGAGAATTTGCTGTTGCTGTTGATTCACTCCATGATTTTAATACTTGATTCACACTAATGTTAATAGACCTCCTTTGCCCTGTTCCACCACAACCAGCAAAGCTATGGTATATCTTTAGTGTAGCGCTACTTATCTGCGCATCAGAAGGTATGCTGCTTAAATCAAACTTTAATACTGAGCGTTTCTTGGTATAAGTTTCCTGTTTACCAATTATTATAAAATCATAATTATTCTTATTACCCCCATCCTCTAGCCAAACATCATGCGTAGCAGTTAATGAAACAGGTCCATAACTGGAGACAGCCCTGCCAGTGATAGACTCCCACCAATCACCAAGAAAGCCAGCAGAAACAAACGAAACAGACATCAACATTATCAGAATAAAACTTAAAAGCCTCTTTTTCATAAAAATCGCCTCCAGTTATCTATATATATAGATTTATATTCTGAGAGTAATCATATATAAACTTTCTCTTTTAGAACTATTCATCAGTCATAAACAGCTTACTATCCTTATTCTCCAAGTAACCAAGCAAAGCAGCAGCATCTAAGAAACAATGCGCATAACAAACAGCTGCAAAAGCATTTACAATATCTCCTTTGTCCCTGAAATGCTTTGCATCAGAAAAATATCTCTTTGACATGTCAATTAATTTGTCTGCTTCTTTATTTTTTATTTTGATTTCTTTCAAAGCTTTTTCTGTTAATGAGAAGTATTTGTCTAATTTTTCTTCAGTTATTTCATTCATCTTCAGAATTATTCTGTTTTGGAAGCGGCCTTTTAATGGTTATTGGTATGATGTCTTCCTCAAACTCCAATTTAGCTATCTCTACTGCATTATAACCCATTTTTTCTAAATCTTTTTCACCCAATTTTATAAGAAAAGGAGCACCCATTGCTATTTGCAGGGCTCTTGAGCCTACCATTCTTGCTTTTTCATATTTTGTGAATTCCACGATTTCTTCTTTTTTTGCCATTTATAACACCTTCCTGAGCTCTTTTGCCTTCTCAATGCCAATATCAACCATGCTCATTATATCTTCAGATGTTAAAGGCTGGTCATTGCCTTTTTGCATAGCGCATAATGTTCCGTCTTTTTCTGACACTACAGTAA
>CAZOXR010000069.1:0-5115 GCA_964583885.1 uncultured Methanosarcinales archaeon
TACATTGATGGCTCTGCCTCTAACAACATTTCACCATACTTCAAAAGATTCTCCTGCATTTTGTCATATTCTTTTACCCTAACCCTGAGCAAAGGCCTCATCTCTAAAGTATGGCTTATCATCTGAAGAAAAGCAAAAGAGTATATCTTCTTGCTTGATGCTTTCCTAATGCAACATAATATGTAATAAGCAGTCAAAGGATCAATATACAACTCAGCAACTCTTTTTCCTATTCTGGTTGCCCTATACTTTTCATCTTCCATCTCAGAAGCTGATTTAAAATCTTCACCATCAGAAATTATAAACTCCCACTCTTCAAGCAATTCAAGCATTCTTTCAATTATCCCTCTTAACTTACCCATGTCCTCAAACTGAAAAGCCCAGAAAGTTTTATTAAAAAAATCAATGATTTGTTTTTTTGTATTTACAAAATCTGCAGCTATCAAGCTTAACAAATAAGTCCTTAAAACAGGCTCAACAGCTAATTTAGAGTAAATTTCTTCTGGCTTTCCAAGAATATACCTTTCATGTATCTTTTCCTTCTCATTATCACTCCCAGCAATGCAGATTGCCTGGCCTTCTTTGTCAAAGGATGGCCTTCCAGCCCTTCCAAACATCTGATGAGCCTCTAAAACAGGAATCCATGCTAAGCCATGATGACCATATCTCTTCAAATCCTTCAATAAAACCCTGTAAGCAGGAAGGTCTAAACCAAAAGCTAATGTTGGAGTGCAGCATATTATCTTTACATTTCCTTTCCTAAAATTATCTTCAACAAGCTCTTTTTGCTTATGAGTTAAACCAGCATGATGAAAAGCAATGCCTTTCTTAATAATCTTAGAAAGCCTTTCGCATTGCTTTGTTGGTTTTGTAAGAGATTTTAACACTTTCTGAGAAAGTTCTTCCAAGCTAGAGCCTTTTACCTTCTTGCTTATCTCTTCTGCAGTCTTTTCAGCGCTTCTTTTTGTATTTACAAAAACTAATGCTTGCTTGCCAATCTTTATTGTATCTAAAGCAAGGCTCAGGGTAGGATCATTTAATTCAGAAGGAATTTTTATGTTGGCCATTAGAGATTAGAAATCAAGATGATTTATAAATATTTTTAAATCAAACAACCTTAACCAGCCATTCATGCTCAACCTTTTCTTGACCATCAGAAACAACAACCTTAACTTTCTTATTTCCAGCAGAGCTAAACACCCTCTTCATCTTATTGCCATACTCATCATACCTTTCAAACAACCCAAAAACCCACTTATAACTCAATGAATCACCCTCAAAATCATCAGCATCAACCTCAAAAACAACTGCTTCGCCTTTATTAACAGTAATCTCATCTTCAGGGCTTGTACTAAATATCTCTGGCCCAAGATTAACATGATTTACAGTTACAATCATATCCTGAGTTACATTGGCTTCGCCATCAGTCGCAGCAAACTCAATCCTCACTTCTTTTGAGCCTTTTCTTGCTATATCATGCGGCACATCCCATTCAAAGATATTGCCATCAATTGACGCTCCAGTTAAATTCCCTGCAGAAAAAATAATTTCATCAGCATCAGCATCACTAGCGCTTAATCTTATTCTTAATAACTCGCCCTCGCCAACCACATAATCCTTGATTTCCTTAAAAACAGGCCCCCTATTCTTCTTCTTAACAATTACCTTTACATCCTTGCTATCCCCTAGCCATCCATCAAAAACAGTTACATTAACATGATACTCACCAGCATCACCATAGTTTGTCTTGTAGCTATCAGAACTTATCCATCCAGAATAACTAAACCCAAGCTTATCACCATCAGGGTCAGAAGCAGTTGCTTTTATTGTAAAGGAGTCTTCTTCAATAACTTCAATATCATCCATAGCACTTAAAACAGGCGCCCTGTTAACATCAAAAACAGTTATCCTTACATTCTGCCTTGCTTCTTTTTCCCTTCCCTTAGAAATAAACGTAATAACATAGCTGTCCATCACAAGATGGTATTTGTCCAAAACAGTATCAACAATGCCTTCTTTAGAAACTGCATCGTAGCCAGGATACCATGTAAAAATATTTCCATTCAGGCTAGCATCTTCAGGCATATTCTCTGCTGAATAAATTAGTTCATCATCATCGGGGTCAGTAGCATTCAAATAAATTGTAACCCTTTGTGTTTCTTTAATCAATATATTAGCTATAGGCATAAACATCGGCCTTCTGTCAATATTCTCAACATTTATCTCCCATTCCTTTGTTGCCGTTAATTTACCATCAGTAACATATACATTTAATAAATAATTTCCATCGCTGGTGTAATCAGTAGAATAATCGAATCTGTTGGTTTCACTAACCTTTTCACCATCTAATTCCCAGATATAGCTCAACTCATCTTCGTTCAAATCAGTTGCTGTAATTCTAAAATGGATAGTATCTCCTTCATTAATATTGAGCTCTTCTTCAGCAGGATTAAACAAGTCAATTACAGGAGCTTCCTCTTTCTTCTCAACTATAAGCAAAACACCCTCAGAGCTGCTCAATTCGCCATCAGAAACAGTAACTGTAACAGCATACTCCCCTGCATCGCCATAATCAGTCTGCCATTTTCCATCATCATCCAAAGGCAATGTAAAGCTATAGATCAGCTCATCCTTGTCAGGATCTGTTGCTTTTGTTTCCAAATCAACAAACCCTGTTTCCTCGATCATTATCACAACTGCCTCTTCTTCAGGCAATTCTTCTTGGATTTCCTCTTCTATTATTTCCTCTGGTACTTCTTCTTCAGCTATATCTTCTTCAATTATTTCTTCTTCAGGTATCTCTTCTTCCTCTGATATTTCTGTTATAACTTCCCCTGTAATCTCTTCAGTAACTTCTTCAGGCCCTTCTTCAATTATCTCTTCCTCTGGCGCTTCTGTTACAATAATCTTTATCCTTGCCTTTGAAACTACATCTATTACACTATACTCCCCGACTTCCTCAAAAGTATGGTCAAAGCTATCGCCTTTCTCTAATCTTGGGCTTTTAACATCTCCAGCAAGAACATGGATTGTTTGAGCAGTATTTATCCACTTAACGGTTGTTCCTTGCGAAATATTCAACTCGTTTTGCTCAAATTCTTTATCAAGTATATTTATATCAGTCAATGCATTAACATTTAGAAAAAGAGCCATTGATAATATTACAAATACAAAAATTCCCTTGCTCATCTTCCCCCTCATTAAAAAGAAAAAAATTATCCTATGTTGACAATACTATCTATTAATGGTGGCCTGTTGACATTCTCTACTGTTACCTTTACTTCCTGCACATCAGAATCGACACCATCACTAACTGTCACAAGTATTGTATATTCTCCTGCATCATCATATGCTGTCTTCCATTCGCCATCATCACCAACAGGATCCTGGATAGTATAAGTTAGCTCATCGCCATCTGGGTCACTTGCCTCTGGCTCAATAGTTATTGTATCTGTTTCCTTCACATTTATAGAAGAAATTGCTTCCAAAACAGGCTTCCTGTTAACATTGCTGACAATTATCTTCCATGCTCTTTCAACAGTTGATGTGCCATCAGATACCGCTAGTTTCAGTGCATAAGTGCCTGCATCATCATATGTTGCCTTGAATTTAGCTGTTTTTCCAGTAGATATCTCCTCATCATCCAATTCCCACGAATATGTCAGATCATCCTTGTTTATATCAGATGCGCTTGCGCTGAAATCCTGCTCTGTATCTTCATCTATCCTTATTTCACTCTCTGTTGGTCTGGACTCGTCTATTACAGGAGCTTCTTCCTTTTTATTGACAATAATCAAAACATCCTTTGATGCGCTTAATGTTCCGTCAGAAACAGTGACTGTAATTGTATACTCACCTGCATCGCCATAGTCTGTTCCCCATTCACCGCTTGCGTCCAATGGTGAGGAATAAGCATATGTCACCTGGTCTGCATCAGGATCACTTGCAGTTGTTTTCAAGCTAACATCCTCTGTTTCTTTTATCACTATTACAACTGCCTCTTCAGGAATATGTATTCCTTCAGGAATTTCTTCTATTTCTTCTTCTGGTATTTCTGTAACAACCTCTCCAGTTATGTCTTCAAGCCCTTCAGGCTCTTCTTCTTCAATTATTTCTTCTTCTGGCGCTTCTGTTACAATTATGTTCATAGTTGTTTTTGATATTAGATCTATAATAAAATACTCTCCAACTTCTTCAAAGGTATGCTCAAAAATATCTCCTTTCTCTAATCTTGGGCTTTTAACTTTTCCACCAAGAATATGGATTGTTTCGGCCTTGTTTGTCCATCTGACGGTAGTTCTTTGCTTGATTGTTAATTTATTTGGCTCAAGGCTTCTAGCCAGGATATCTACTTCAGGAATTGTTTTTTGAGGTTCTTCTTCTGTTATCTCTTCTTCTACTTCTTCCTCTTCAACTACGTCTTCTTCAGGAACCTCTTCTTCTATTATTATTTCTTCCTCTGTTACCTCTTCTTCTTCAGGTATTCCTTCAATCAGCTCTTCTATTATTTCTTCAAGAGATTCTCCTGGTTCTTCCTCTTCAACTTCTTCTGGTGATTCTATAATAATCTCTCCTGTGATTTCTTCAAGCCCTTCATCTGGTAATCCAATCCCCACTGTCTCAAGCTTGACACTCATAATATCTCCTACACCGCCTGTATCTCCTTTTAAAACAATATCGTCACTAGGAGCAGAATCTTCATCAGGTACTGGTTCAAGAGTAACAATAACTGAATCAGTATCCAGAATATCCTCTTTTACAACATCAATATCCAATTCATAATTGCCTTCATCATCAACATCAAATGTGCCTATGCTTATCCTTAGGTCAATGTCATCATCAACCAGCCATGCTTCATATGTATGTTCTTCATCCAAAACAGGCAGGCTTTTAACCGCTAAACTAACTGTTTCTTTTAATGAATCAAGAGTTGCTAATCCTGCTTCTTCCCCTTCTTCAACCACAATCTCTTCAAAAGGCACAAAAATTTCTTCATCTCCTTTATAAAGCTGGCATGCACTTAAAAATATAGAAATCATCAAAAAAATCAAAATGGTTCTTAAACACCTCATTGTATACCCCTCCTTTTACTCTTACACCTCTTTTATCATTTTC
>CAZOXR010000070.1:0-5057 GCA_964583885.1 uncultured Methanosarcinales archaeon
AGGTTTATGACTCTATAATTCTGATGCTTCTGTTTTTTCATCTATCTTTTTTTTATCATAATCTGGCCATTTTTGAAGTGAGCAGAATGGATTGTTGCCAAGCTTATGCCACAACTCCTCACAAGCATGTGGAGTAAAGGGGCTCATCATAAGCACCAGCTTGGTTGCTGATTCCTTTGATATGGTTTCCTGGCCATTTAGCCAGTTAGTGAACTGCATCATGCTTATAATTGCTTTATTGAATATAAAATTTTCCAGATATTCTGTTGTTTCTTTTATTGTTTTATTTAGCTTGCTTTCTTCTTTTTTGTCTATCTTGTTCTTAATCTTTTTTTCTGAAATTAGGTTGTAGAATTTATTCAAAAATCTGAAGCTCCCTTCAATTTCCTCATCACTCCATTCCATATCCTTGTCAGGAGATGCAACAAACAACAGGAAAAGCCTTGCAGTGTCAATGCCATATTTAGCAGCAATATCTTCCTGTGTAACTACATTGCCTCTGCTTTTGCTCATCACAAATCCGCCTTTGTGCAGCATTCCTTGATTGAATAGATTTAATGTAGGTTCATCAATCTTTAATAAGCCAATATCCCTTAAAAATTTAGTAAAGAACCTGAAATAGATAAGATGCATTGTAGCATGCTCTTTTCCACCAATATACATATCAATCGGCATCCAGTAGCCTGCTTTTTTTGGGTCAAATGGCAGCTTATTGTTTTTTGAGTCGCAATATCTCAAAAAGTACCATGAAGAATCGACAAATGTATCCATTGTGTCTGTTTCTCTTTTTGCCTTGCCTTTGCATTTGGGGCATTTTGTGTTGACAAATTCCTTGCAATGCTCTAAAGGATTTCCTTTGCCAATTGTAAATTTAAAGTTTTCAGGAAGTTTTACAGGAAGATCTTTTTCAGGTACTGGCAATGTTCCGCATTTATCGCAGTAGATTACAGGTATTGGACAACCCCAGAATCTTTGCCTGCTTATGAGCCAGTCTTTTAGCTTGTAGTTAACTGTCTTTTTGGCCAACTTATTTTTTTCCATCCAGTCTTCCATCAAAGGAAGGGCCTCTCTGTTATTCATACCTGAAAACTCTCCGGAATCGAACAGGATGCCGTCAGAAAGAAATGCTCTTGATGCTTTTTCAGGGTTTATTGGGGTGCCGTCATTTGATATCACAAATTTAAGGGGGATGTTGTATTTCTTTGCAAACTCAAAGTCTCTCTGGTCATGAGCATCAGCCATCACAATACCAGTACCATATTCGTACAAAACAAAATTTGCTATGTATATTGGAATTTTTTTGTTATTAGCTGGATTGATTGTATATTTTCCCAAGAAGCAACCTATCTTGTCCTTCCCTTCAGGAGTCGTCCTTTCAATTATGGATTGTTTGCTGATTGTGTTCAGGACTTTATTGAACTCTTCCTCATATTTCGTGCCTTTTACCATCTCTTTAGCAAGAGGGTGCTCTGGAGCAATAACCAGGAATGTAACACTAAAAATAGTATCTCCTCTTGTTGTGTAAGTTGGCAATATCTTGTCACTATTTTCTATCTTAAAGAATATCTCAACACCATGGCTTTTCCCAATCCAGTTTTTCTGCATTGTTTTAACATCTTCGGACCAACCTTTAAGCTTATCAATATCGTCTAATAATTCTCCTGCATAATTAGTTATTTTTAGGAACCATTGATTAAGTTCTTTTGCTTCAACTTCAGTTTCAGTATGGCGCCAGCATTTGCCATTATGCACTTGCTCATTAGCTAGTACTGTATTGCATTTTGAGCACCAGTTAACAGCTGACTTTTTTTTATAGACTAAACCTTTTTCGTACATCTTTAGGAAAATCCATTGGTCCCATCTGTAGTATTCAGGAGTATGCGAAGCGATTATTCTATCCCAGTCATAGCTCAATCCAAGCTCTTTCTGCTGTTTTATGAATTGCTTTATGGCTTTTTCAGTGAAAATTTTTGGGTGTGATTTTGCTTTTATAGCTGCATTTTCAGCTGGCAATCCAAATGAATCATAACCCATTGGATAAAGCACATTAAAGCCATTCATGCGCTTGTACCTTGCATAAGCGTCTCCAATGCAGTAGTTTCGTGCATGGCCCATATGAAGGCCAGAACCAGAAGGATAGGGGTACATCTCAAGAACATAGTATTTCTTTTTTTTAGAATCTTCTCTTACCCTGAATATCCTGCTGGATTCCCATTTCTTCTGCCATTTAGCAGCTATTTTATTGAAATCTGTCATTTAACAAAGAGTTAAAGATGGAGTATTTAAAAATTATTGTTTTGGTGGGAAATGTTTTCTGTGGGTGTAATAAATAAAGTCAAGTGTATCATGCCATATTTTGGATATTTTTCCCTCTTTGTGTACTGGTTCCCCTTCAAATTGTAAAGCTAGCCCATCTAATCCTTCATTTGTTACGGTTGCTACTATTTTTCCAGTAGGAGACTGAAACAAACCCACTTCCCCTTTGTCATATTCAGGCGCTCTGTCATATTCAAACATCAATGGATCTTGCCGTGCTCGTGGGATTTTCTGTCCTTCAAGCCATTCGCTGTTTCTTCTTAACGCACTTATAACCGCACCCCTTAATGAACTAGCTACTGCTTCTCCTAGAGCAGGATTCTCGTATACTTGTCTCCAGCCATAATTGCTCATTGTATGCCTCCAATTATAATTATTTAGTGGAGATTGAGAATAAGAACTAATATATAAATGTTACTATGAATTAGTGTCAAAACTTCTTAAACTGAGCAGCTATATCTATCAAATCAACATGACCTAAGAATATAGCTCTGCAGCAGTATCTTTCTAAGCCTAATTCGTCCATTACTTTTTTTCTATCTTCGCCTTTATTAACTCTTTCGACGTATTCATCCCATAACTGGGCTATTGGTTTTCCGCATGAAAAACATCTTATTGGGATTATCATTTTTTTACCTGTAACTTTTTTGTCTTTTTGCTCTTGCCTTGCCATGCCTATTTGGCTTTGACGGTTCCTTACGCCTTGCATCAGCAACAAGTAGATTCCTGTCGTATTTTAAAAATGTTTCCTTTAATTTTTCGCTTTTTGTATGCGCAACTAATGCTTTTGCTATAGCTAGTCTTGAAGCATCTGCCTGGCTATTAATTCCGCCACCAAAAACATTTACGTTAATATCAACTTTATTCACAACATCTCCTGCTAAAATCAGTGGCTCACGCAATTTAAGCCTTGCCAGTTTTGGCTCATAAACATCCAAAAGCTTGTTATTAACTCTGACTTTGCCTTTTCCTTCTCTTAGTGTTGCTCTTGCTACTGCTCTTTTTCTTTTTCCTGATGTAATGATTGTTTTCATTTTAAAGACTCGCAGACTTCTTTAACAGTGATATAGTTATAATTAGGTAATTTTTCTACTTTTGCTTTTTCAACCTTTTGAAGTTTTTCATTCTTCATTTCTTCTGGAATTCCAATATGGCACCTTATTCTCTTAAAAGCTAAGTCGCCTTTAGATTGTTTATATGGCAGCATGCCCCTTATAGTCCTTTTAACCAGCCTTTCAGGGGTTCTTGGAAAAAAAGGACCTTTAGCAGGGATTCCTCTTTCCCTTCTATGCTTGTATCTTTCTAAGATTTGGTATTTGTTTCCTGAGATAACTGCGTTTTCACAATTAACTATATCTATTTTTTCTCCTAGCAGGGCTTTTTTAGCTACTGCTGTTGCCATTCTCCCTAAGATTAAATTTGTTGCGTCTAGTATCATTTTAACCTATTATCCTTATTCTTTTTCCTTTTGGGTCTTCTCTGGACAATTCATCTAAAGGGATTATCTTAGAGCCATTCTCCATTATCTTATTTTTTGCGCTTTCTGAAAACTGAAAAGCTGATATTGTCAGTTTATGATCTAGGGCACCTGAACCAAGCACTTTGCCAGGCACAACTATTACCTCATCTTCTTTGGTATATCTGTTAATACTTGACAGATTCACAATGCGCCTATTTCTTGTAGGTCTCTCTAGGTCAAGAGCTATTCTTTTCCAGAGCTTTGTGTTTTGCTCTTTTGATTTCTTTTTGAGCTCCTGAATTAATTCTGCCAATAATTGGTTTGTTGTTCCTGTTCGTTTTGACATTTTTCAATATTACATTGAATGCGGGGGACGAGTCTTTCTAGCCATAAATTCGCTTAAAGCGAATTTAAACAGCATTCGAACTCGCGCACCCACTAAGGGACTAGGCGTTTGAAAAATTCCTCAACCTAGCGCATTTGACCAGGCTCTGCCACCCCCGCATGGAGTGTAAAGCCTATTTTTTTATTGAATCTGTAAAATCATCAAACATTTCCTGAGCTATTTTTGCAGCTTCAACAATTATCTTCTTAGGATCTAATTGACCCCATGATTCAACATAAAAAACAAAATCATTTGATTGTGTCACTTTTATTGATTTTTCTGGACAAATCTCCTGACAAGCCTCGCATAGATGACATTTAAGCAGATTATCTTTTATAACAGATGCTTTGTTGTTTTTTAACTCAAGAACTTTTGTAGGGCATGCTTCTATGCATTTGCCACAGCCATTGCATTTACTGCTAATCTCAATAATTGGTTTTTGTTTGTAATAGATATGGCATGGGCACCATTTGTTATGCTGTTTGCCTTTTCCCAAAACAGCAGTTGCTTCTAATTCAAGGCTTTGACCTTTTAACAGTTTGGCTATTGGTGTTTTTGGATGAACTGGTTTTACTGCAGCATCTCTTGTTTTTATATCCGAAGCATAAACCACACAAGGCCCTTTTGCTTTTAGTGTCATTTTAAGCTGGCAACGTGCACATCCTTTTCCCTTGCATTTGCATTTTTCTGGCAGCATGTAAGATCTTATATCAGTTGTCAGAGGTATTAAGCCCAATCTATGCGCTATTATTTCGTCATACAATATAGAATTGTTTTTCCTGAATTCAACATCCTCAATAGCCATTGTTGGTACTTCTTCCAGTACCAGCCTTCGTATAGTATTAGCAAAAGCTGGTGTTGTTTCTTTTAAAATAAAAGACATCTGTTTTTTTTCCT
>CAZOXR010000071.1:0-5011 GCA_964583885.1 uncultured Methanosarcinales archaeon
CTGCTTCTTCTTCTGAAGAAGTGACTATCTTCTTTGCTAAAATCAGTTTCTTTGGAACCTGTTTTACTATTTTTTCAAGTAATTTTCTTCTCTCTAAAAAATCTGTTTTAATCATGTTCTTTCCATTGTGGTATATTATATCAAAAAGATTAAGCTCAACAGGAAATTTTTTAGACATTTCCTCAATATCATACTTTCTTTTTATCCTTTGGGATATGCTCTGGAATGGCAGATATTTTTTTGTTTTTGGATCATAACCAACACATTCAGAATCAATAATACAATCCCCTTTGATATTTTTTTTGATGTATGGCACTAATTCAGAAAACTGCTTTGTAACATCTTCTAAACGCCGGGTAAATAACTTAACTTCCTCCTTTTTCTTATTTATTTGAATTCGAAAGCCATCATACTTAAATTCTATTTCCGCTGGTTTGCCGACACGTTCAAAAGCTTCATCAATATCCTTAACTTTTATGGCAAGCATTACCTTTATTGGCCTGCCTACTGAAATCTCTTCTTTTAACAATCCTTTCAGGCCATGCTCTTTTGCTTTTAAGATAACAGCAGAAAAATCATTTTTTAGGTCATAAGCATGCTGGACACCATCCGCATATCTATTATATTCTTCTCTATCCTTAACTTCAATATCATTCTCTTTTTCATTATACTTCAATCCAATTTTTGAGGAAAAGAAAGCCCATACTATCGCATCCCTTAAACTACCTTCTCCAACTCCTATGCGCATCTCTCCTAAAACTGTTTTTATGATATATTTGGCTTCAATTGGTTTAGCTGAAGTAAGAAGTTCTGCTATTAAAGCAACTTTTTTTTCAACTGTTCCTAACCCCTCTAATTCAGCTAATTTTCTTAGATTGTCAAAGACCTTCTTTATATTCAGTTTGTGGGAAAACAATGTTCTTTGTTTTTTAATTCCAGTTAAATTCTCAGTTGTTATTCCTAAGTCGCCTGTTTTTTTCCATTCTTTCTCTATTTTTTCAACTGAAATTCCAGTAGCCAGGTTAATGGCTTTCAGAACAAGCCTTGATGCAACGCCAATCTCGCGCTCATCCCAGTTTGGAAATAACCTGCCCTGGATAAGCAAGGCAATAATCGGAAGATCATCTTTGTGTGTTTTTTTTAAAAATTCAGAAATAATATGTGTTTTAGCTAACCTTTTTGTGTTTTTTTCAAGTTCTTCGTAGACTTTACAAAGTTCAGAGTATTCCATTTTCGTTAGATATAAATATAAGTACTACCTATTTAAATATATTGCGAGATAAAAGAATAAAAATATCATTAAAAATAAATCAATATCATAAAAATCGCAAAGCGATTTTTGGGACACAAAAAATCCAAAGGATTTTTTCGTGAAAAAGAACCATTAAAAAATAATAATCAATAAAAAATTAAAAATAATAATATTTTAAGGATAAATAAAAGAGGTTAAGATGGAAGTTTTTGAATGTGTATTAACAAGGCGTTCTATAAGGAAGTACCAAGATAAAGCAGTTGAATGGGATAAGGTAGTTAATATCCTCGAAGCAGGAAGATTAGCGCCATCAGCTGGGAACCTGTTAAACATAAAATTTATTGTCATAAAAGACGAAGAAACAAGAAAAAAGATTTCTGAAGCAGCTCTAAACCAGTCATGGATGATCAAGGCTCCAATTCATATTGTTGTTTGCTCTGAGCCAGAAAAAACAAAGAGGTTTTATGGTGTTAGGGGTGAAAGATTGTATACAATACAGGATTGTGCTGCTTCTATTGAAAACATGCTATTGACTGCACATTCTTTGGGATTAGGAGCATGCTGGATAGGGGCCTATGAAGAAGACCTGGTAAGGAGAGTAATGAATCTACCAGAACAGGTAATAACTCATGCAATAATAACAATCGGCTATGCAGATGAGCAGCCAGTTATGCCTCCAAAACAGAGGCTTGAGCATGTCGTTTTCCTGGATAAATGGGGTCAGAGGAAAAAGATTCCATTATCCTCGTCAGGCTGGTGGAGTGTTCGTGTCAAAAAAGCAGTTGATGATACAAAGAAGGGCATAAATAATGGCATAAACAAGTTAGGAGAGAAATTAACTAACAAATAAGATTAATCATTGTCTAACTTCTTAAGTAAGGAAATCACATGTTTTCAGTAAATATACTAATGTGGGAATCAATCTCTCGTCGATAAAAAAATAACTACTGAATAATTACGAGAAAGTTTTAAATATATACTCCGTTTATATATAAAAATTAAGAAGTTAAGTGTTTGAGTTTATTTGGCGGAAAACTCTGATTAAACATGTCCTTTCTTGGCGGAAAGACATATTTGAATTGTATTAATCGAAAAACCACATATTTAAGTGCTAAACCACTTGTTGGCGCAAGTAATTAAGCTTTGTTCTAAAGAGTAATAATAATAAACTTACATATAAACATTTCGGTACTCATATGTCTATACTGTAAGATATATTTTAAAAACCACAAAAGGGGGAGATGAAAAATGGACTTTGTTGTAGAAAACAAGAAGACAGACAAAATTGAAAGCATGGTTGGCCAAGCAAATATAAGGGTTATTGGTGTAGGCGGAGCTGGCAATAATATGGTTGGCTGGCTTTACCAAAAAGGTGTAAATGGTGCTGAAATAATCGGATGCAATACAGATCAACAGCACCTTGATACAATAGATTCTGATAGAAAATTTTTGATGGGAAAAGAGGTTACAAGGGGCTTAGGCTGTGGAGGATATCCTGAAAAAGGAGCTGAAGCTGCTCAGGAAACTTTGCAAGAAATCAAAGAAGCTCTTAAGTGCTCTGATATGGTCTTTGTATGTGCGGGAATGGGCGGCGGAACTGGAACAGGAGCGTCCCCAGTTGTAGCACAAGTTGCAAAAGACACAGGAGCTATAGTGATAGGAACAGTGACAATGCCTTTCAAGATTGAAAGGGCAAGAGTTGACAAGGCTGAATTTGGATTACAGCAGCTTAGACAGGTTTCTGATACTGTAATTGTTATAGATAACAACCGGCTTGTAAATATTGCAGGCAATCTGCCTATTAAGCAGGCTTTTGCTGTTGCTAATGAATTGATTGCAACAATGATAAAGGGCATTGTTGAAACAATAGCAATACCGAGCTTGGTAAACCTAGATTATGCAGATGTAAAAGCAATCATGACTAATGGCGGAGTAGCTGCTATTGGTGTAGGAAGCTCTGACACAAATAACAGAGTTGAAGAGGCTGTTAAAGGAGCTTTAACAAACCCATTACTTGACATCAGCTATAAAGGAGCAACAGGCGCATTGATCCATATATGCGGAGGCCACGACTTAACACTGGATGAGATAAGCAAGGTTGGAGAAGTTGTAACAGACAGCTTGGATCCAGATGCAAATGTTATCTGGGGAGCAAGGGTACAGGAAGAGATGAAAGGAAAGCTTACTGTGATGACAATAATAACTGGCGTTAACTCACCGTGGATACTGGGCAAAATGGACCATAAAAAACCTAGTGCCCAGGCAATGCAGATTAGCGAGGAGCTAGGAATAGAACTTGTATAGATTCATGATCACCCCTTTAGTCTTTGTGGTGAACCTTGAATAGCAATATTCAAGGAAGTTCTTTTGCCTTCGTATAAACCACCCCCAAAAAGTTTAGAAGAAGGCAATTATTATCCCCCGAGCGAAAGGGGGATTTTTTTTCTTTTTTGATAATCTTTAAATAATGGTTAAACTTCTTTAGTTATATGGCATTAAACATAATAGGCATTGGCCTTAGTGATGAGAATGATATTAGCTTGAAAGGTCTAGAAATAGTCAAAAAATGTGATGTTGTTTATCTGGAGGAATATACTTCTAAGTTAGGCTGCTCTTTAAAAGATTTGGAAGAATTCTATGGGAAAAAGATAATTCTTGCTGATAGAGATATGGTTGAGAAAAAGGCTGAAGGGGTAATTCTAAAGAATGCTAAGGATAAAGAGGTTGCATTTTTGGTTATTGGTGATGTGTTTAGCGCAACAACGCATGTTGATATATTGCTAAGGGCTAAAAAGTTAGGTATTAAGACAAAAATCATTCATAATGCTTCTATACTTACTGCTGTTGGAATAACTGGATTAGAGCTTTACAAGTTTGGCAAGGTAACTTCAATACCTTTTGAGAATAATAATGTGAAATCGCCAATAGAGGTTCTTAGGGGCAATCAGAAATCAGGGCTTCATACACTGTTCCTTCTTGACTTGGATACAAAAAATAATAAGTATATGTCAGTAAAACAAGCTATTGAATATTTAATTAATAATAATATCAATGAAGATACAAAAGCTGTTGCATGCGCTGCTTTAGGTTCTGATGAGCCAGAGATATTTTATGGCAAGTTAAAGGAATTAAAAGATAAGAAGATAAAGAAATTGCCACAATGTTTGATAATACCAGGCAAACTGCACTTTATGGAAGAGGAGATGCTTGGTGTCTATAAGCTCTAAACACAAGCTCCATCTACGCATTTATCTGGACATCTCTGGTTCTGGTTTACTGGCTTGCCATCCTTGCAATAATATTCTATCAAAATACCTGCTGCGCATTGGTCAGTAAGCTCTCCATTTACTGTCCCTTTTTCCTTTATGTTATTGCCTTTATCTGTGTCTGTGCATCTTGCAACTTCCTGGACAACGCTGCCTGTAACATCTTCCTGACTCTGGCTGCAGCCAGTAAGAACAAATGCCAGAATAACAAAACCAATTAATATGGCTTTTTTCATTTTTATATTATTTTTTTGTTTTACTACTATAAATATTTTTCTACTTTTGAATAAAAAAAGATAGTTTTAAATAGAAAAATTGTTTCTTTAAGTTTATAGCCCCGTAGTGTAGCGGTCAAGCATAGGGGATTTTGGTGATGGAAACATCGAAAATGTCCTTTGACGGCAGTTCGAATCTGCCCGGGGCTATTTTTTTCACAAATGCAACCTAAAATTCTTATCGGGTGCCCTACTTCAGAAACCTTTGATTATTGCCT